>NZ_JASBSF010000147.1 GCF_030149085.1 Microbacterium sp.
ATCCCGCCGGCACATGTGCCTGCGCTGCCTCGGGTGAACGTCACGTAGACCATGAGAGCGAGAGCCGACACCGTCGCGACACGGCGGATGGCGGCGATGATCTCGACACCGGGGAGCACCGAGTTTCCGGTGACGGATGTCTGAGTGTCGGCATCCGTCATGACATCGCCAATCTGCCGAGGAGCATGTCGGCGGCGGACGATACCGCGCTGATCTGGAACGCGACGACCACGAGGGCCCCGAGCGTGTACCAGAACAGGTAGGGGCTGCGGCGTCGCAGGAAGAAGACCCAGAGCCCGACGACGGTCACGATGGCAACCGTGGCACCGATCACCGTCGCGAAAGCCATGCGAACGTAGTCCGCATCGTCCGGCGAAGTCCTGGCGGTGGTCGCTATCGCGAGAATCGTCGGGATGATCACGACACCGAGCAGGAAGATCGCCGACGGCGAGTTCCAGGCCCGATTCCGACGCACCCCGACCTGCGTCTTCGTATCGGTCATGGCCCCACCGTAGCCCGGGTGACCCGGGGCACCGCAAGACACGGAAGAATCGAACCGTGAGTTCGTCGCTGTTCGCGCCGCCCCGATTTTCCGACCTCGCCGCTGCGGCGGCGGGCGAGAAACCCCTGACCTGGCGGCAGCGTCGGGCGCGGTTCCGGCAAATCTGGGGGTTGGCCCGGCGCCACGGCCTCCTCCCTTTCCGCAAGCTCGACTTCAGCTACGATCCCGCGACCGCCGACGTTCGTGCACGCCAGGCACGCGGCCTGCGCGAAGCACTCGAAGAAGCGGGCGGCGGCTTCATCAAGGCCGGGCAGCTCCTGTCCACCCGCGACGACATCCTGCCGACCGAATGGGTTCGCGAGCTCTCGCGCCTGCAGAAGGAAGTCAACCCCGCTCCGGCCGCGCAAATTGAAGAACTCCTCGAGCGCGAACTCGGCGAGCGTCGCAGGCGCTTCGCGACCTTCGATGTGGAGCCGCTGGCTGCGGCATCCATCGCCCAGGTCCACCGGGCGACGCTGGATGACGGCAGCGTCGTGGCCGTGAAGGTGCAGCGTCCCGGCATCCGTGCCCTGCTGGACTGCGACATCGACATCATGCTGCGCCTGGCGGGCTGGGCTACCCGTCGCATCAAGCAGGCCCGCCAGTTCGGTGCGCTCGACATCGCGAAGCAGTACGCCCAAGACCTGCGCAATCAGGCCGATTTCGCGCGCGAGGCGAGCAACCTCGAAAGCCTCGCCCAGTCGGCGAAATCGGCACGCGACGAGGTGCGCATCCCGCGGATCTTCCCCGATCTGTCCACCGATCGCGTCCTCACGATGGAGTTCATCGACGGCGAGACGATTACCGCCCTGCGGCGGGAGGGTCAGACCGATGCGATCGAGGATGCCCTGCGCACGGTGCTGCGCAGCTTCTTGCGCCAGCTCGTGATCGACGGCGTCTTTCATGCCGACCTGCATCCGGGAAACGTCATCATCGACCCCGAGGGCACGCCGGCACTCATCGACTTCGGTTCGGTGGGGCGGCTCGACCGAGATCTGCGCCAGACGGTGCAAGACCTCGCGATCGCGTTCCTGCAGGGCGACACCCGACGCGTTGCGGATGCCGCGCTGGCGATCATGCCGCTGGCAAACCCCGCCGATGAGCCGGCGTTCCGCCGTGCGCTGGCGGAGTTCGTGACCCACGATCTCGGCAGCGGGTCCCGGGTCACCCTGCGCACGATCGACAACGCCAGCGACCTCTTCACCCGGTACGGCACCGCGCTTCCCGCCGACCTGGTCGCCGCCGGCCGCGCCTTCGCGATCCTTGAGGGGACCCTCCGAACCGCGGCACCGACGATGGATGTCATCGGCGAGTCCCGGGATGCCGCGCAGGCGCTCATCCTCTCGCAGTTGCGCCCGCGGGCGCTCGCCGGGGCGATCGGGCGCTCCGCACTCGGCGCGTTCCCGCGCCTCCGGCGACTTCCCGATCGGATCGAGACCATCGTCGGTGACCTTGCCGACGGCAAACTCACCGTCAAGATCCGGCTGTTCGCCGACGACCGCGATCGCCGGGTCGTCACCGGCGTCATCCGTCGCGTGTCGACGGTGATTCTCGGCGGGATGCTCACCGTCGCGTCGTTCGTGATGTTCGTGCTTCCGCCGTTCGAGGGCGGCTCGCTCTCCCCCGTTGCCGCCGGGGTCGCGTTGGCGCTCGGGGCCGCGGCCTCCTTCGTCACGGCGACCGTGGACGCTCTGCTCGGACGCCGCCCCTGACACCTGCTGCCTGTGAGCACCCGAACAGTGCAGAATCAGGGCATGGAACGCTTTGACACCGTCGTCATCGGCGCCGGGATCGCGGGACTCACCGCCGCACGGCTGCTCGCGGCGGCTGGCTGCACCGTCGTCGTCCTCGAGGCCCGGAACCGCGTCGGCGGTCGCGTGCAGACAGATCGGACGAACGGTGAGGTGACTGATCTCGGGGCATCCTGGATCCACGGCGTCACCGACAGCCCGGTCGCTGCGGCAGCCGACGCGTTCGGGATGCGAATGGTCGAGTTCACGGTCGGCGGCTACCAGCCCGACAGTCGCCCCATCGCGTACTACGGGCCGGACGGTGTGCGGCTCTCGGATGCCGGGGCCTGTGCCTTTGCCGCTGACGTGCACACGGTCGATGCTGCACTGCTTGCCGTGATCGCGGCATCCGCGCCCGACGCGTCGTACCGGGACGTCACCGAGAAGGCGCTCGCCGATCAGGGATGGGACGCCGAACGGACTCAGCGCGTGCGCGAATACCTCGAGCACCGGGCCGAGGAGCAGTACGGCGCCTGGATCGAGGATCTCGCAGCCCACGGCCTCGACGACGACGCGATCGAAGGTGACGAGGTCGTGTTGCCGGAGGGGTACGACGTGCTCGCCACCCGGCTGGCCGAGGGGCTCGACATCCGTCTCGAACACGTTGTCACGAGCGTCGAGTGGTCGGCTGACGGGGTCGAGGTGTCGACGTCGAACGGCTTGTTCGGCGGCGACTCCGCTGTTGTCACGGTTCCCGTCGGGGTCCTACGGTCAGAGGACTTCGTCATTCGTCCCCCGTTGCCGGAGCCCGTCGCGGGCGCGCTGTCACGCCTGACGATGAATGCGTTCGAGAAGGTGTTTCTGCGCTTCCCGACGAGGTTCTGGGACGAGGGTGTGTATGCCATTCGTCAGCAGGGCCCCGAGAGCCGCGCCTGGCACTCCTGGTACGACCTGACCGCGCTCCACGGGACGCCGACGCTACTGACATTCGCTGCCGGCCCCACAGCGCGCGAGGTCGCCGGGCGGGATGCCGAGCGCATCGTCGCCGACATACTGACCCAGCTGCGCCGACTTTATGGCGATCGCGTCGTCGAACCGACGAGCGTCGCGATCACGTCCTGGCACGATGATCCGTTCGCGCGCGGGTCGTACGCCTACATGACGCTCGGTTCGACCACCGCCGACCACGACGACCTCGCCACACCGATCGGCGGCGTGCTGCACCTGGCGGGCGAGGCGACCTGGACCGACGATCCAGCAACGGTTCCGGCGGCAATGTTCTCGGGCCACCGCGCAGCCGAGCGGATTGCGGGTCACGATATCGCGATCGAGACGCTCTGGCGCTGACGTACCCGCGGGGCCCTAGGACTCCGGGTCGTACTGGAACTCGCGCACTTCCTGCGGGCAGCGGCACGCGACCGCGATCTTCGCGGCCCACTCGTATGCCTCGGCCGCCGTCGGCACCTCGATGATCGTGTAGCCACCGAACATCTCGCCGGTGCTCGGATAGGTACCCTCAGTGACGACGCCCTCGCAGTCGACCGTCACCGGCGCGATGCTCTCGTTGATACCGCCGCCGAAGACGTACACGCCTGCCGCCTTCGCGTCGCGAATCACCGCATGCGCAGCTTCCCCCACGGCTTCCCACTCGTCGTCAGGCACCACCATAGCGGAGCTTGGGAACGAGATCATGAACTTCGCCATAGGGGCAGTGTGACACCGGGTGTGATCGCGATCCAGCCCCTTCGCTGCCGTGCGTGCGCCTCAGGCTCCCGGCTCGGCGCCTGTCGCGACGGGGCGGCCTGGCGTGTTGGACCACTGGCTCCATGAGCCGGGATAGACGACGACCTCCACGCCTGCCACCGCTCCGGCGAGCGCCGTGTGCGCGGCGGTCAGGCCCGAGCCGCAATAGGCAGCGGCGGGGGTGAGGTCGCTCACGCCGGCACCCTCGAACGCGGCCCGGATTGCCGCGGGCGATGCGAAGTTCGCTCCCTCGAGCACCGCATCGGCGGGCAGGTTCACCGCGCCGGGGATGTGCCCGGCAACGGGATCGAACGGCTCGGATTCACCGCGGTAACGCTCGGGTGCACGCGCGTCGAGCAGCACCCCGCGCTGCGGCCAGGCTGCAGCCTCGTCAATCGAGATGCCCGCATCGACACCGTTGAACACGATCGATCCTGGTTCGGGCGACACCTCACCCGTCTCGAGCGGGAATCCTGCCGCCCGCCACGCCGACAGGCCGCCGTCGAGGACCCGGATGTCGGCGACATCGGCGCCGCGAAGCAGCCACCACGCGCGTGCCGCCGAGACCGAGCGGAAGTCATCGTAGACGACCACAGTGTCGCCCGCGTGCAGACCCCAGCGGCGGGCAGCATCCTGCAGCGTCTCTCGCGACGGGAGCGGGTGCCGACCCTCAGACGGCGCACCGTGCGTCGCAAGTTCTGTGTCCATGTCGACGTACACGGCACCGGGGAGGTGCCCCGCGCGGTAGTCGTCGCGGCCGTCCGGCTTGTCGAGGCGATAGCGAACGTCGAGAAGACGGATGCCGGCCCCCGCCTCGAGCAGATCGTGAAGTTCGTGGGCCGAGATGAGCGGAGAGCCGGGCATATCAGCATCCTTGCACGCGGGGGAAAACGAAGAGACTCCCGGATCGGCCCAAATCGCGCGGTCCAGGAGGCTCCCTCCGACAGTGTGACAGCGGCTTCGGCATCCGATGATGGTGCCGTGGTGGAGATGGGGGGAATCGAACCCCCGTCCATCGCTGGGTCATCGCGCCTTCTCCGGGCGCATTCTGTGAAAGCGTTCTGCTCGGCTCCGACCTTTGTCACAGACACCTAAGTCGACAAGCCCAGCCTGGGAGAAGTCCCGCGTGACGTCCAGACGCCGTCACGCAGCAAGATCCCTTAGATGACGCTAGGAACCGTAGCGGGATCGCCTACGGACTAACGGACTCGGGCTCGCTGCTCAGGCAGCGAGGGCGAAGTCAGACTGCTTCTTATTGGCAGTTATTTGTTTGCAGGGGGCGTTTACGAGATAACCCCGCATCCTCGGCCCGCTTTTCGCGAATTCGCAGACGATGTCGAAACCGATCATCCCCGTGAGTCCTTCTTGCGAAGGGCCGCTGTCACACTGTGGAGTTTCGAAGGTTCAGGATGCGAAAGCACCCGAGCATTACAGGATACAACGGATGCTGCATCCTGCGCATTCCCGGCGCTCAGTCGCACGACGTAGAGTCACACTCATGCGCGATGTCATCATCACCGTCCGCGGCGACCACCAGACCCGGGTTGCCCCCGAAGAGGCCGTGGCGCGGCTCACGATCAGAACCGAGGGTGGGGAACGCACCGACGTCATGGGCAGAGCGACGGATGCCGCGAGCATGCTTCGCGCCGCGCTTACCGCCCGCCAGGACGCGGGCGAGATCCGCGAGTGGTCCACCGGTCGGCTCGCCGTCCGCTCCGAGCGCCCGTGGAACTCCGAGGGCAAGCAATTGCCGCTCGTGCACCACGCGTCGCTGGACGTGTCGGCGACGTTCGCCAACCTCGACGCGCTCTCGGGATGGCTGGGTGAGATCGCCGAGCTCGACGCGATCCAGGTCGATGGGGTGCAGTGGATGCTCACCGACGCGACCCGCGCGGCTGTCGAGGCGGATGTCGCAGCCCAGGCGGTCCGGATCGCGATGACCCGCGCGACCGCCTACGCTGCGGCCCTCGGGCTGGCCGACGTCACTGCCGTCGAAGTGGCCGACGTGGGACTGCTCGGGGGCGGAGCCGCGGGCGCAGCACCCGGCCCGTCTCCCCGAATGATGATGGCGGCAAGCTCGATGGACGCGGGCGCCCCTCTGGAACTACAGCCCGCCGAGATCGTGGTCAGCTCGGCCGTCGAGGCACGCTTCAGCGCCCACTGACGGACGCCGGCTACTCCCCCAGGCGGTTCTTGGTGCGCATGGCGCGTTCGGCCTCGCGCTTGTCCTGGCGCTCGCGCAGCGTCTGACGCTTGTCGTACTCGGCCTTACCCTTGGCCACCGCGATCTCGACCTTGGCGCGCCCGTCCGAGAAGTAGAGCTTCATCGGGATGAGGGTGTAGCCGCCAGCCGAGACGGCATGACTGAGCTTGATGATCTCGTCCTTGTGCAGCAGAAGCTTGCGCACCCGCTTGGCCGCGTGATTGGTCCAGTGCCCCTGCGAGTACTCGGGGATATGCACGGCATCCAGAAACGCCTGACCGCCATCGATGTAGGCGTATCCGTCGCTCAGGTTCGCACGTCCCTGGCGCAGCGACTTCACCTCGGTGCCGGTGAGCACCAAGCCTGCCTCGTACGTCTTCTCGATGGAGTACTCGTGGCGCGCACGACGATTGGTCGCGATGACTTTCTCTCCGCGTTCGCGTGGCATGGCTCCTCCTTTCGACGCAGCCCACCAGTGTACCAAGCGCTGGCTGCGCGGCAGTCGGCGGGTCAGGCCGGCCCGTTGCCGAACTGGATCGCCAACAGTGCGAGGAAGAACCACAGCAGGTAGCCGACAACGCCGGCGAAGATCGTCACGGCAGCCACCGTGTAACCCCAGCCGATCTGCCGGGCTCGCAGGAGGCGACGGATGACAAGCACGGCGAACACCGTCGTCGCGAGCACCGGAAGCCCGAACACTGCTACCGAGATCAGCGGGCCACCGAGACTTGCCGCAGCGGCCACCGCGAACAGCAGCAGAGGGCCGAGCCCGAGGATGATGCCCGCAATCCCCCAAGCCGGCGCGGACCCCACCGGCTGTGGTGCTCGCGGATCCTGCGCCATCGCTGTTCTCCTCGCTCCCGCCGACTAGGCCCGAAGCCAGCGCCGGATCGCGAAGCCCGCCGAGAACGCGGCGAGCACGATGCCGATCCCGATGAGGACGGGAATGACCACCAGCACATCGGCGGTATCGACCCAGGTCGCCACGAACGGGATGCGTGAACGCAGGTAGTCCTGCACACCGAACTGCACTCCGGCTACGACGGCGACGCTCGCCAGTACCGAGCCGATGAGCGCAGCGAACACACCCTCGAGGATGAAGGGCGTTTGGATGAACCGATTGGATGCTCCGACGAGCCGCATGATGCCGAGTTCGCGTCTTCGCGCATACGCCGACAAGCGGATGGTCGTCGAGATGAGCAACACGGCCGCGATGAGCATGAGCCCCGCGATCCCGACGGCGACGTATGTCGCGACGGTCAGCGCAGAGAACAACGGCTCGAGGTATTGCAGCTGGTCCTTGACCTCTTCCACCCCGTCCGATCCCGAGAACGCCTCGGAGATCACTGCTGACTTGGTCGGGTCTGCGAGCGTGATTCGGAACTGCGCACCGATCTGGTCGGCGGTGAGGATGCCGTCATACTCCTCTCCGAGCAGATCGATCGCATCCTGGTAGGCCTGCTCGGCGCTATCGAACTGCAGGTCACTGATCAGCGGAGCAAGCGAATCCGAATCGAGTCTGGCTCGGACGCCGTCGATCTGCTCCTGCGTCGCGACGCCGTTTGCGCAGGTGGGAACTTGCGACAGGGAGCTGCACATGTAGATCTGCACCTGGGCGCGATCGGCCCAGAAGGTGCGCATCGTGCCGATCTGCAGCTGCATGAGCATCGCAGCGCCGACGAAGGTCAGAGAAACAAAGGTCACCAAGACGACGGAGATCACCATCGACGCATTGCGGCGCAGGCCGCTCAGCGCCTCACCGAAGACGAGCCCGGCCCTCATGAGGTGGGCCCGACTTCATCATCGCCGCGCTCGCCGGCCAACCCCAGCCGCTCTGCCAGCCCCAGCTCTTCGACCTCGACTTCGGGGATGTCGATGACAGGCACAGGCTGCGTCGTGGGTCGCGGAGCTGCTGCGGACTGCGCCGCGGAGACCTGCCATTCGGGCGGCACCGACGGTGCATTCGGCGCGGATGCGGGTCGCTCTTCGGGCGAAGGTGCCGGAGCCGCCTCCACCGGAGCCTCTGCAACGGCCGGGGCCGGCACATCGGGGTCGACGGGAGCGGGCCGCACCTCAGCGAGGGCGGAGGCCACAGACGCCGTCGATGGGTCGTCAGCGATGTCGACTGCCGCGGCGACGGCGATCTCGGCATCCGTCACGGTCGGCTCGATGCCGACCTCACGCTGCAGTTCGAGGACCGCGGTGAGCGCAGCTGCGGCAGCCGCACCGCGCACCTGCTCGGGCTGAAGCCGCGGCAGACCCGACGTGTCGCCGTAGCCACCGTGGCGCTCGTCACGCATCATCTGGCCGCCGCGCAGCTCAATGACGCGCCGCTTCATCTGGTCGACGAAGCCAGCTTCGTGGGTTGCCATGACGATCGTGGTGCCGCCTGCGTTGATCCGCGCGAGCAACTGCATGATGTCGATGGATGTCGCAGGGTCAAGGTTCCCGGTGGGCTCATCGGCCAGCAGCACCTGAGGGCGGTTCACCAGCGCGCGGGCGATCGCGACGCGCTGCTGCTCACCACCAGAGAGTTCGTGCGGCATCCGTTTCTGCTTGTCGGCGAGTCCGACCAGGGCGAGCGCCTCGGGAACCGCCTGCTTGATGAAGCCGCGCGAGGAGCCGATGACCTGCAGCGTGAACGCGACGTTCTGAAAGACCGTCTTGTTCGGCAGCAGCCGGAAGTCTTGGAAGACGGCGCCGACGTGACGGCGGAAGTAGGGCACCTTGCGGTTGGCGAGGGTGCGCAGGTCGCGCCCGAGCACCAGGACATTGCCAGAGGTGGCGATGTCCTCTCGCAAGATGAGGCGCAGACAGGATGACTTACCCGACCCCGATGCACCCACGAGGAACACGAACTCGCCGCGGAGCACTTCGAAGCTCACCTGGTCGAGGGCGGGTTTCGCGGTGCCCCGGTATCGCTTGGTGACGTTCTCGAACCGGATCATGGCGATCTGAGCCTAAGCGCGCAGGCGAGCACCGCCGGGTGCGACACCCGTGGCGGCGCAGTCTTCATCGAGAACGTTCAGGCTCCCCGCCGTCGAGGCGGGAGCGAAGCGTCAGTCGTCGTCATCCTTGCGCTTGCGCCACCGGATGCCTGCCGCAATGAACCCGTCGAGGTCGCCGTCGAACACGACAGCAGGGTTTCCGACCTCGTGACCGGTGCGCAGGTCCTTGACCAGCTGTTGGCCGTACAGGAAGTAGGAACGCATCTGGTCGCCCCAGCTGGCGGTGAGGGTGCCTGCCAGTTCCTTCTTCTTGGCCGCTTCTTCTTCACGCTTGAGTAGCAGCAGCCGGGTCTGCAGAACGCGCATGGCGGCGGCGCGGTTCTGGATCTGGCTCTTCTCGTTCTGCATCGACACCACGATCCCGGTGGGGATGTGGGTGATGCGAACGGCGGAGTCTGTCGTGTTGACCGACTGGCCGCCGGGACCGGACGAGCGGAAGACATCGACGCGAATGTCCCCTTCGGGGATGTCGACCTCGACCGCCTCTTCCATGACCGGGATCACCTCGACAGCCGCGAACGAGGTCTGCCGCTTGTCGGCAGCACCGAAGGGGCTGATCCGCGCAAGGCGGTGGGTTCCGGCCTCGACCGAGAGCGTGCCGTAGGCGTAGGGGGCGTCGATCTCGAACGTCGCCGACTTGATGCCGGCACCCTCGGCGTAGGAGGTGTCCATGACCTTCACGGGGTACTTGTGCCGCTCGGCCCACCGCAGGTACATGCGCATGAGCATCTCGGCGAAATCGGTCGCATCGTCGCCCCCGGCGCCCGAGCGGATCGTCACGACCGCGGACCGATCGTCGTACTCCCCGTCAAGCAGGGTCTGCACCTCGAGGTCGCCGATGACCTTCTCGAGCTCGACAAGCTCACGTCGCGCCTCGGCCGCCGACTCCTCGTCTTCCATCTCGTTGGCAAGTTCGACGAGCACTTCGAGGTCATCGAGCCGCTGGGCGACGGCGGTGATGCGAGACATCTCAGCCTGTCGGTGACTCAAGGCGCTCGTGACCTTCTGCGCCTGCTCGGGGTCGTCCCAGAGGTCCGGCGCGCCAGCCTCGTCACTCAGCCGCGCGATCTCTGCGGCGAGCGCATCGACGTCGACGACGGACTGGATGTCGTTGAAAGTGGAGCGCAGGGCCTGGATGTCGGCGGATAGATCGAGTTCGAGCATGACAGTCCAGACTAACGTGGAACCGATGTCCGATCCTCCCGCCCCGATCCGCGCGCGGGATGTGCTGTGGCGATTCGGACCGATGGTCTACCTCCCGACGGTGCTCTTCGCTCTGGGTGAGGGCGCCGTCATCCCCCTCATTCCCGTGATCGCGGCGCAGTTGGGTGCCGATGTCGCAGGGGCAGCGCTCGTGGCCTCGGCCCTCGTGGTGGGCCAACTCGCGGGGAACCTCCCTGCCGGCTGGGCCGTCGCGCGTTTCGGTGAACGCATCACGATGGCGGTTGCCGGCACACTTGCCCTGCTCGGGGTGGCAGGCATGATCGTGGCTCCCGTGCTCGGCGTGTTCGCAGCATCCGTGCTGCTCATCGGGGTGTGCGCCGCTGCCTTCGGACTGGCCCGGCACTCGTTCATGACCACGCGCGTACCGCTGTCGTTCCGTTCCCGCGGGATGTCGCTGCTGGGCGGCACATTCCGGCTGGGCATGTTCGTGGGTCCCTTCGTCGCGGCTGCGCTTCTTGCCGCCTTCGGTGACGAACACGCTGCAATCTGGTTCTTCGGAGTGTGCCTTCTGGCCACCGTCCTGCTCGTCGTCTTCGCGGCAGACCCCGAACAGCTGTTCTCGGCGGTCGAGACGGATGCCGAATCGGATGCGGCTGCGGAGAAGACCCGAG
>NZ_JASBSF010000149.1 GCF_030149085.1 Microbacterium sp.
TCTGCGAGTTCTTTCTGATCGATGATCTCCCCGGTCACGGGATCAATCATCTCGTCGTCAACAACGACAGTGGTCGTGTCAGCCACGGCCATCTCCTTTCGGATCAGGCCGGACCCCACACACCGTTATTCAGACAGTCCCCCCAACAGCGCTGATAGTCCGATCGTGACGCCTCGGTCGCGGCCGTCCAGCGACGTTTGCGTTTGGTCTGGGTTGGCAGAGATCGCGGAATTGTATGCGGGAAGGGCAGGTCGGCCGGTGGTGAAGAGAGAGGCCCCAGCACCCTGCCGTTTCAGTGGTGCTGGTGGTGACTGTCGGGGTAGTGCACATGGGTGTGCGTGACCGCGGCGTGCGTATGGGAATGACGATGGCGTGTGCCAGGGGCGACCGTCGTCTCGTGGAGGTGTTCGTGGTGGCCGTCGTCGTAGCTGTGCCAGTGGTCATGGTGCACCGGCTCGTGCGCACGATCATTCTCGTGCCGTTCGGTCAGGTGTAGCCAAACGCCGACTCCCATCAGGACCGCGGCGACGCCGAGCTGCCAGGTGATCAGAGCGCCGAGGCCGACTGCGATCGAGGCGCCGACGAACGGGGCGACGGAGTAGTACGCGCCTGCACGGGCGGTGCCGACGTGGCGGAGCGCGACGATGAACAGCACCAGGCTCACCCCGAAGGCGAGCACGCCGACGCCCATCGCCTCCAGCAGGATGCCGACGGGTGGCAGGGTGGCGCCGAGGAGATGCGCGAGGATCAAATTGACGGGCCCGGCTACTAGACCTTTCACCGTGACGAGCCAGGTCGCATCAGTGAGTGCGATCTTCCGGGTGCAGGTGTTGTCCAGCCCCACGCGAAGCAAGCCCCGACCACTGCGAGCGAGGGCCACAGGTCGGTGACGGAGACGGGGCCGTTCCAGCTGAGCACGACCGCGCCGGCGACGATCGCGATCATCCCGATCACGACGCGGCGATCGGCGTTCTCCCGGGAACACGATCCGAGCCAGCACCGCGGTGAACACGCCCTCGAAGTTCAGCAGCACCGATGCGGCTGACGCGGGGAGAGCGGCGGGCGAGCCGGTACGCGCCCAGGCCGAGATCGGAGCCGAGGTTAGAGCAGGCTGGCCAGCGTCCAAGGGCTGAGGTCACCGAGCAGGAGCTTCGCGAGGGGCGTGCTGGCGCCGAACAGGGTCGCCGACACCAGCGCCGCCGGCCCCCGTGTTGCGAAGCGACCCTAGCCTCATGACCTCCGGTCTACCACTTGATAAGCCAGGAAACCTGGCGTCCTCAGATTTGAGTTTCTTGCCGCTCTTTCATTCTCAATCGCCTCGTCTGGAACCCTGACACGGCGCCAAGGAGGAGACACACCACGGCGAGCGGCACTGCGACCCGCCACCAGGTGTTGCCTGTGAGCAGGTTGGAGAACAAGATCAGCACACAGAGGCCATTCAGCCCTAGGGCCAGATAGGCGTATTCAGCAGATGTCCACCTCCGCCGATCGGTTCGACGTGAATCCCTCTCGATCACCGCGTTCCATTCCATGTGGTGCCACTGGTGGCCAATACTGGCCGTTGTCTCTGCACAGATTCTGAACCTGGCCCACTACCTCCGCTTGGATTCGGAGGTCAGGTGGGACAGGTGACCCACGGCCTCGTCCAGGAGTTCTGCGACATGTTCGTCGAATAGCGAGTAGTGGACGTGACGTCCGTCTCGGCTGCCCTCCACGAGGCTGAGGTGTCGCAGCAACCGTAAGTGGTTGGACACGGTGGTCTGTCCCGACCCCAGTTCTTCGCTGAGCTCGGTGACGGTGCTCGGGCGGGCGCGCAGCACGCTCAGGATGCGCAAGCGCACGGGCGAAGCAAGAGCCTGCATGATCTCTGCAAGCCGCTCGGCGTCCGATACGGACAGCACCTCCGCAGCCTCACGCGGGGTCTCATCGGTCATGGACATCATTGTGCCCGCCGAACACGATAATCATTCACATCTACAACATATCACAATCTTGTGATGTATTGTGGAGCGCATGACAAGCACCTCTCCAACCGCGGCACCCTCCACCGACACGCAGGAGCATGCACACGGCTCGGCGCGGTGGGAGCTGTGGTTCGCGATCGCGTCCGGCGTGACATACGCGGCCGGGATGATCACGGAGTTCGCGCTGGGCATGCCCTTGCTCGGGCTGCCGCTGGCATTCTTCCTCGCCACCTACTTCTTCGGCGGGTTCTTCACCTTCCGCTCGGCGATCGCCTCGACGTTGCGGGGCAAGTTCGAGGTCGACTTCCTCATGCTCGTCGCCGCGATCGGCGCCGCCCTGATCGGGAAGTGGGCCGAGGGCGCGGTGCTGCTGTTCCTATTCAGCCTGGGACACGCCCTGGAAGAGTACGCGCTGAGCCGGGCGAGCAAGTCCATCGAGGCCCTCGCGGACCTCGCTCCCCGCACAGCACTGGTCCGCCGTGGCGGCGGCGAACCGGTCGAGGTGCCAGTCGAGCAGATCGCCGTCGGCGACATCATCGTGATCCGCCCCAACTCGCGAATCCCCTCGGACGGGTTCGTGATCTCCGGCGTCTCCGCCGTCGACCAGTCGGCGGTCACCGGCGAGTCCATCCCCGTGGAGAAGGAACCCGTCACCGATCCAGAGCGTGCGATGCGCACCGTCGACACGCTGCCTGCCGCGAACCGCGTCTTCGCAGGAACGGTCAACGGCTCGGGGGTGCTCGAGGTCGAGGTCACCGCCACAGCGGCAGACTCGACGCTGAGCAAGGTCGTCGAGCTGGTCCGCACCGCCGACCAAGCCACGTCCCCGACCCAGCAGTTCATCGACCGGTTCCAACGCTGGTACGTGCCCGCCGTCATCGTCGGCGTCGCAGCCACCCTGCTGGTAGCGATGTTCGCGTTCGGGCAGCAGTTCCCCGACGCGTTCTACCTCTCCATGACCGTGCTCGTCGCGGCAAGCCCCTGCGCTCTCGCGATCGCCACACCCGCCGCCGTGCTCGCCGGGGTGGCCCGCGCCGCCCGCGCCGGCGTGCTCGTCAAGGGCGGTGCCCCACTGGAAACCCTCGGTCGGGTCAAGGCGATGGCGTTCGACAAGACCGGCACGCTCACCTGGGGCCTTCCCCGCGTCACCTCCATCACCCCCGTCGACGGCGACGACGGGACGCTGCTGATCCCGACCCTGGTCGCGGTCGAATCCCTCAGCGATCACCCCCTTGCCACGGCGATCGTCCGCGATCTCACCGACCGCATCCCCGACTCCGACCGGGTCGACGCGACAGACCTGAACGCGGTCGTCGGCCGGGGTGTGCGCGCCACCATCGACGGTGAGACGGTGGAAGTCGGCAACCTCCGCATGTTCGAGGAGCAGCAGCTCACCCTCCCCACCGCGCTCAACGTGGCGTACGAGCAGGCCCGCGACTCCGGGCAGACGCTGATGATCGTGCGCCGCTGCAACCGGTTCCTCGGTCTCGTCGGCGTCATGGACGCCTCCCGCGCGGAATCCGCCCAGGTGCTCACCGCTCTCCGCGGCGCGAACGTCGGGCAGCTCATGATGATCTCGGGCGACAACCAGCGCGTCGCCGACGCTGTCGGCCGTGAGGTGGGTGTCGACACCGCCATCGGTGAGCTGCTGCCCGAGGACAAGGTCGCCGAGATCACCCGGCTGGCCGAAACCCACCGGCCGATCGCGATGGTCGGCGACGGGGTGAACGACGCGCCCGCGATGGCGCGCGCCGACATCGGCATCGCGATGGGCGCCGCCGGCTCCACCGTCGCGCTCGAGACCTGCGACATCGCCTTGATGAGCGACGATCTCGGACGCGTTCCGTTCGCCGTCCGGCTCAGCCGCGCCACCAGTCGGATCATCCGCCAGAACCTGATCGCCAGCCTCGCCGTCGTCGTCTTCCTCATCATCGCCACCTTCGTCGGCCTGAACATCGGCGCCGTCGTCCTCATCCACGAGGGATCCACCCTGATCGTGGTCGGCAACGCCCTCCGGCTCCTCGCCTTCGAGCGCGGTAAGGAACACCACGGCATCGACCACGAGGACAAGCCCACGGCGTGACCCGCGGCCTCGAGGACCGTTCCCGCTGCGAGGGGTTGGACTCCGGCTAGGTGTGATGTCCAGGGACGTTGTTTCGGCGACACGGCCGTGAAGAGCTGAGAGGTGAGGGCCTCCGGTTGTGAAGTGGATCTGTTGAGTTCAACCGCTTCAGGAACCAGGAGGCCCTCGTGTCCCACGCTAACGCTGCCCTGACCCCACGCGCCCGGCTTCGACTGGCGCGCCTGATCGTCGAGGATCACTGGCCGCCGCAG
>NZ_JASBSF010000151.1 GCF_030149085.1 Microbacterium sp.
CGAGCCAGGACGAAGCAGACGCAGGGTCGCGGGCACGATGCGCTCTCGTCGAGGTATCGGCGATAAGCGCGCATCCGACTGGGTCGTGTCGGAGGGCCCGGCTATCGTCGGGAGCGGAAAGGCATCATGCGATACATCGAGAGCGAGCGTCGGTTCGTCTGGAGCGCGAGTGACCTCAAGGCCGCCGCCGAGTGCGAGTTCGCCTGGGTGCGGGCTATCGACGCGAAGCTCGATCGAGTCGATCCGGTGGAGGACCCGGTCGATCTCACCCTCGAGCGCGCCGGACGACTCGGCGGTGTCCACGAACATCGAACCCTCGAGGCCTACCGCGAACGATTCGGCGATACCGTCGTCGAGATTCCCGAGACCGTTTCCTCGGATACCGAGGCTCTTGCCCGCGCCGTCGAGCTGACCAACGACGCGCTGCGTTCCGACCGGGTGAGCGTCATCTACCAGGCGACCTTCGCCGATGACGAGTTCGTGGGTTTCGCGGACTTCCTGTTGCGGGATTCGGGCGGGCGCTGGATCGTGCAGGACACCAAGCTCGCCCGACACGCGCGAGTCACCGCGCTCATGCAGCTCGCGGCATACGTCGATCGGCTCGACCAGCTCGGGGTGCCCCGGTCCAGTGAGGTCCAGCTGTTGCTCGGCGACGGGTCGACCAGTACCCACCGCGTCGACGACCTCCTTCCGGTCTATGCGCTGCGCCGCCAGCGGCTGCGGGCTCTCCTGGCAGACCGGCTCTCGGCATCCGCGCCGATCGCGTGGGATGACCCGCGCGGCGAGCTCGGGGTCGTCGCGTGCGGCAGGTGCCCGACGTGCGAGCTCGAGGTTGTCGCTACGCGGGATCTGTTGCTGGTGGCAGGCATTCGTCCCGTGCAGCGCGAGCGGATGCAGGCAGCCGGCATCCGCTCGATCGATGACCTGGTCGATGCGAGCGCGACGCCGGCGGGGATGAACCCCGACACCTTCGCGATGCTGCAGACCCAGGCGAGACTGCAGCTGCGAACGGCCGCCGGGGTGGGCTCCTTCGACTCGTCGGCCGCGGTGGATGCCGCACCCGGTGCCCCTGCCGCGCCAGCACCACCGCCGTTCGAGGTCGTCGCGCCGGCCGCGCTGGCCGCTTTGCCGAGGCCCGACCACGGCGACCTCTTCTTCGACTTCGAGGGTGACCCGCTCTACACCGAGGCGGTCGACGGTGATGCGCGCGCACCCGAGCAGACGATCTCGTGGGGTCTGGACTATCTGTTCGGCTGGGTCGATGATCGCGAGCAGTACAGCGCGCTGTGGGCCCACTCCTTCGCCGACGAGCGGACTGCCCTCGAGACGTTTCTCGACATGGTCGCGGTACGCCGTGCGGCACACCCCGCCATGCACATCTACCACTACGCGCCCTATGAGCCCACGCACCTCCTGCAGATGGCTGCCCGATACGGGGTTCGGGAGGCAGAAGTCGATCGCCTCCTGCGCGATGGGGTCTTCGTCGACCTCTATCCCGTGGTCAGACGCGCGCTGCGCGTGGGGTCGCGTTCGTACTCGATCAAGAAACTTGAGCCCCTGTACATGGGCGACGAGGTCCGCACGAGCGATGTGCAGCGCGGCGATGACTCGATCGTGAGATACGTCGAGGCACGGGCGCTCGCCGAAGACGGGGACGCGGACGCCGCGCAGCTCATCCTCGATGACATCGCCGACTACAACCGCTACGACTGTGTCTCGACCCGGCGCCTGCGCGATTGGCTTGTCGACCGCGCTCGCGAGACAGGTCGGCGCCCGGCCGCGAATCCGGAACCGAGCGAGACCGGCTACGAACCTTCGCCGCAGGCGACGACTCTGCTGCGCCTGGCGGGTGAGACCTCCGATGAAGCCGACGCGCAGGCACTGCGCCTCGCCGCCGCAGCGATCGACTACTACCCGCGTGAGGCGAAGTCGTTCTGGGCCACCCACTACCTGCGGCTTCGCGAGCCGATGTCGCTGTGGGAAGACACGCGAGACGTCGTTGCCGTGGACCCGGCGCGTTCGCGCATCCGTGAGGACTGGCACAGGCCCGAGGGCTCCCGAGCAGATCGGCGCGTGATCGAGGTGCGGGGCGAGCTCGCGCCCGGCACGAGGCTCCGCCCCGGCGCCGACCCTTTCGCGATCTACGAACTGCCCGCGCCCTTCCCGTTCGACGCCTCAGCGCGGTGGATTCACGCCGATCATCGGGTCAGCGTCATCGAGGAGCTCGAGGACGGTGTGGTCATCGAAGAGCGCGCCGTCGAGGGCTTCACGTGGCAGGACCTGCCGATCGCGCTGACGCCGGCCGCCCCACCTCGCGCGGCAAGTCAGCAGACCGCCATCGACGCGTGGGCGGCCGCCGTCATCGACGCCCATCCGAGATTCCCGAAAGACCCGGCATCCGACATCCTGCGGCGCCTACCCGCCCGATTGCTCGCGGCTGAGCCGGCGACCGTTGCTGCGGACACTGACGACGTCGACGCGCTCGTCGAAGCAGTGCTCCGCCTCGACCACAGTGCCCTGTCGGTGCAGGGACCTCCCGGCACCGGCAAGACGTACGTCGGTTCGCACGTGATTCAGCGGCTGGTCGCCGAGCACGGCTTCCGGGTGGGTGTCGTCGCCCAATCGCACGCGGTGGTCGAACACATGCTCGGCCGTGTCATCGCGGCGGGGGTGCCCGCTTCTCGAGTCGGCAAGGCTCCGAAGGATGCTGATGCCGATGTGCCCTTCACCGTGATCCCCAAGAACGGCGTTGCCGCGTTCGCTGCCGAGAACGCGTCAACCGGCTTTGTCGTCGGCGGGACGGCGTGGGACTTCAGCCACGAAGGTCGTGTGCCGCGCGGGAGTCTCGACCTCCTCGTCATCGACGAGGCCGGTCAGTTCTCGCTCGCATCCACGATCGCCGTCTCGCTCGCAGCGCCGCGGCTGCTGCTCATCGGCGACCCTCAGCAGCTTCCGCAGGTGAGTCAGGGGACGCATCCGGAGCCGGTCGATACGTCGGCGCTCGGCTGGATCATGGACGGCGAAGACGTCATCCCGCCGAGCTTCGGGCGCTTCCTTGCGGCCTCGCGGCGGATGCATCCTGCCGTCACTGCCCCGGTCTCCGACCTGTCGTACCGCGGTGCGCTGCGCGCTCACCCCAGTACGGCTCTGCGGCGCCTCGAGGGTGTGATGGCCGGCGTCATTCCCGTGCCGGTCCGTCATCGCGGCCGGGCTACCCAGTCACCCGAGGAGGCCGAGACCGTCGTCGAGATCGTGCGCGATCTCGTCGGGCGCTCGTGGACGGATGTCTTCGTGGACGACAGTGACGGCTCGGTGACCAGCGCGACATCCCGATCGCTGCAGGCCTCCGACATCATCGTCGTGACGCCCTACAACGCGCAGCAGGTGCTCGTGGAGTCAGCCCTGTCGGCAGCAGGTTTCGCCGGGGTGCCGGTCGGGACCGTCGACCGTTTTCAGGGTCAGGAGGCTGCCGTCGCGATCGTGTCGCTCGCGGCATCCTCGGGTCGAGACGTCCCCCGAGGACTCGAGTTCCTGCTGCT
>NZ_JASBSF010000153.1 GCF_030149085.1 Microbacterium sp.
CTCGCCGTCGGGAGCGCGAACCGTGATGGTCGGCGCGTATCCGTTGCCCATGAGGAAGATTCGATCGCCCGCGACATCGAGCGGATGGTTCACCCGCACCTCTCCGGCTGTCGGGTCCTCGCCTGCGCGTTGGGTGGTGAGTCGCGCGACGAAGTCTCCGGCCTGACCGGCGCCGCTTTCGTCGGGAGCGACGTAGCTGACGCTGAACTCGTCGAGCGTTATCGCATAGGGAACGAGGGAGTTCTCGTCGACGAAGCGGCCGGGGTTGAACGAGGAGTAATCAACGAGCGCGTTCGTGAACGTGTCGCCCTGGATGATGACGGTCTGGCCGGTGTAGGTGAAGCCTCCGCCGACTCCGACCGCGATGAGAACGCCCACGAGCGCGCCGTGGAAGATGAGGTTCCCGGTCTCTTTCAGGTAGCCGCGCTCTGCCGAGACACTGAAGCTCGGGGCGCCCCGACGATCGGTGTCGTACCGCTCGGTGCGGTAACCACCGCGGCGCAGCTGCTGCTCGGCGAGAGCCACAGCGTCGGCCGCATAGGCTGCGGGGTCGGCATCCGCCCCTTCGATCAACGTCTCGCGATACGTCGAGAGCCGCTCGAGACGTGCAGGAGTGCGCGGGGGCCGGGCCCGCAGCGCCTTCCAGTGGTGCTGCGTGCGCGGGATGACACATCCGATGAGCGAGATGAACAACAGGATGTAGATCGCCGAGAACCAGGCCGACGTGTAGACGTCGAACAGTTGGAGCCCGTCGAGGATCGGCGCGAGGTCGGGGTTGTCGGTGAAGTACTGCGTCACGCCGTTGGGATCGGCACTGCGCTGGGGTACGAGCGACCCCGGGATCGCCGCGATTGCGAGCAGCAGAAGCAGGAGCAGCGCCGTGCGCATGCTGGTGAGCTGGCGCCATCCCCACCGCGCCCATCCGACGACGCCGAGCGCGGGCGAGTTGACGGTGTTGGCGGGGGCCGGACCACCGGCATCCATGCTGTCGGCCGCAGCATCGGCGTGATCGGCGGGGCGAAGCGGATCGACGGTCACGACAACAGAGCGGGAGGGGGACATTGATGAGCACCCCCTGGAGCGAGATCATGAGCGTCGTCCAGACGCCGGTGAGCATGAGGATGCCGAGCAGCACCAGCAGGATGCCGCCGGTGATGTTGATGACGCGAATGTGGCGTCGCAGGAACGTGACGGCGGTGGTCGCCCAGCCGAGGCCGAGCGCGAGCAGCACGAACGGGATGCCGAGTCCGAGCGAGTACGTGAGACCGAGGATTGCCGCCCGCCCGGGGTCGCCGAAATTCCAGGACAGCGCGGTGATCGCGGCCAGGGTCGGGCCGATGCACGGAGCCCAGCCGAGGCCGAGCGCGAGACCCAGCAGGGGGGCGCCGATGAGGCCGATATTGCCGCGTACCTGCGGTTTGATCGTGCGCTGCGCGAAGCCGAACAGCCCGATGAAGACGAGGCCGAGCAGGATGATGACACCACCGAGGATGCGGGTGATGAGGTCGCCATACCGGAGGAAGAACTGGCCGAGCGCACCACCGAGGATCGTGATCGCCATGAACACGACGGTGAATCCGGCGATGAACAGCGAAACCCCGCCGAGGAGACGCGCCCGGCTCGGGACCGCGATCCCCTGGTCGTTGCGGGTCGAGGTGACTGAGCCACCGATGAACCCGAGATAGCCGGGCACCAGAGGCAGCACGCACGGCGAGAGAAAGGATAGGACGCCCGCCGCCAACGCGATCGGGACGGCAACCCAGAGGGCTCCCCCTCCGATCAGGTCGGTGACGTTCATCCGTTCTCCGCGAGCGTTTCCTTCACGAGGGTCGTGAGGATGGACGAGCTCGAGAGCGCGCCGATGACCCGAGCAGCGACGCGGCCTTCGGGGTCGATGACAAGCGTGACGGGGGTCGCGTTCAAGGGGGTCGCGTCCGCGAACGCGAGCTTGAGTTCGCGGTCGCCGACCGAGATGAGGCTCGGATAGCTGACGCCGTTGTCTTCGGCGAACGATCGCGCCGTCGGCGCCTCGTCGGCGGTGTTCAGGCCGAGGAACGCGACATCCGGCCCGCCGACCTCCTCGTAGGCGGCCTCGAGTTCGGGCGCCTCGACGATGCACGGCGCGCATGCGGCGTACCAGAAGTTCACCACGAGCACCTGACCGCGGTAGTCCTCGCTGGTCACCGTCTCGCCGGTATCGGTGACGCCCGAGAAGTTCAGCGGCGCGGAGCGTTGGTCGATGGGAATCGCGACGGCTTCCATTCCGTTCTGCGCGATGAAGCCCTTGTTGTCACCCGCCCGGTACTGGTCGGCGAGCGGATCGGCGGTGCACCCGGCGAGCACTCCGCCCACCGCGAGGGCGCCAACCAGCGCGAGAGCGACGGATGCCGACCCGCGGCCACGGCGAATCGTCACGTCACACCGCCCCGACGTCGATGGCGCCCGATGTCGCTGCGGGCTCGACATAGTCGACCTCGACCCACCCGTCGGCTGACCGCTCGAAACTCGTCACGCTCGACAGCGCGCACCGGCGGTGCCGCGGATCGTGCTGCGTCGGAAGCCCGGCAACTGCAAGGTGGGTCACCCAGATAGGGAGCTGATGGGAGACCACGACCACGTCGCCGTCGTCTGCCTCACCCCAGGCATCCGTCATCGCGGCATCCATGCGGGCGACGACCTGCGCGTAGGGCTCACCCCAGCTGGGCACCGCGGGGCGAGCGAGGTACCGCCAGTTCAGCGGGTTCATCAGGGCGCGCTTCATGCGCTTTCCCTCGAAGACGTTGGTCGGCTCGATGACGCGCTCGTCGGTGGTGGCCCGCAGACCGAAACGGTCGATGAAGGGCTGGGCCGACTCCTGCGCCCGCTGCAGCGGGGACACGATGAGGGATGCCAGCGGGCGCTCGAGCCCGCCGATCCAGGCCGCCGCTTGTTGCGCCATACGCCGTCCGTCTTCGCTCAGCCCGTAGCCGGGGAGCCGTCCGTACAGGACCCGATTCGGGTTGAAGACCTCCCCGTGACGCACGAGATGGACACGGTCAGCGGGCACATCCTCAGTCTACGTGGGGGTTCGCTTTGCGCGGGCTGAGAGCGCTCGCTGCTCTGCGACCGAGGGCTCAGTCCGCGGAGGGCTTGGGATCCCCTGCGCGCCGGTCGGCCACAAGCGTACGGATGCGAACGACGAGGAACCACGCAATCCCGACCACCACCGCGGCGATCACGACGTACTGCAGGATGTCGGCGTACCGCTCGATCACGGGCCAGGCCTCACCGAGGAAGAACCCGGCCAGTACGAAGATCGTGTTCCACAAGGCACTGCCTGCGACGGTCAACAGGCCGAACTTCCACAGCGGCATGCGGGTCACGCCCGCCGGGATCGAGATCAGACTGCGGAAGATCGGCACCATCCGCCCGAAGAAGACCGCCTTGCCACCGTGACGGTGAAACCACGCGACAGTGCGATCAATGTCATCCGGACGCAGTAGCGGGACCTTGGCCGCGATCGTGCGCAGTCTGTCCACGCCGAGCCAGGCGCCGATCCCGTAGAGCAGGAAGGCACCCACGACCGAGCCGAGGGTCGTCCAGATCAGGGCCTCCGCAAGAGAGAACGACCCGCGGCTGGCCGAGAGACCCGCCATCGGCAGGATCACCTCGCTCGGCAGCGGCGGGAAGATGTTCTCGAGCGCGATCGCAAGACCTGCACCTGCGGGCCCGATGATCTCCATGAGCGAGACCGACCAGTCGATGAGGTGCGTCATCCAGGAGCCGTCTGCTGTCGCGGTGTGCACCCCACCACGGTACGGCCGCGAGGTTACAGCGGGCTGGACGCTGCCTGTGTAGGACGGCTCGGGTCAGGTACCAGCCCAGACCAGGACGGCACCGATCAGCCAGAGCGCGACCATCAGAACGAAGGCGGTGATCGGGATCCAGAACGAGATCCGACGCAGCACGATCATGACGATCGAGCCGGCGAGTGCGACGAGGTATACGACCCATGGGGAAAGCACTGCAACCCAGATGCCGATGGTCATCACGTTGAAGTTGCACCCGGTCGGCGAGCACGAGTCCGATGCGAAGGTCAGGAACGCCCCGAAAACGGATGCCGTCACTGCTGCTGCCGCCAAGAGCAGAAGCAGCACGATCGAGACGATGAGATCGGCCCACCGTAGGGGTCGGCGGGGCTTGCGGGGGCGAGGGGCGACCGGCGTCGCGGATTCGGCGGAATCGCCCGCGGCGCCCTCGTCTGCGGCATCCGTCTCGCTCGGCACGTCGGCGTGCTCGGCCCGCTCGGGCTCCTGCACGCGGAACGAGCTCGGATCCATGCGGAAGACGGGGTCTTTCGGGTCGCTCACGGGCCCATCCTAGGGCGCAGGCGGTTCGCGGCGCACCGGCCCGTAGACTGGGCGCTCGTGAGTGAACGCGTCCTGGTCAACCAGCTCAAGCAACTGCCCGCGGGCACCGTCTCCGTTTCCGGATGGGTCGAGACAGTGCGCGATCAGAAGAAGGTGCAGTTCGTCGTCCTGCGCGATGAGACCGGCGCCGTTCAGCTGGTGAACCCCGCTACTCGGGAGCTGTCGGAGGATGCCGACGACGCGGCTCGCGCAGCCCTTGCCCTCACCGAGACCATCTCGGCGCTGTCGACGGGCACCTTCCTGACCGTGACGGGGGAGCTCAAGCACGACGAGCGCGTCAAGCTCGGGGGCGTCGAGATCAAGATCCACACTCTCGAGATCGCCGCGGCATCCGACCCCGAGACCCCGATCGCCGCAGACAGCGGGCTCGACAAGCGCATGGACTGGCGCTTCATCGACCTGCGTCAGGCCCGCAACAACCTGATCTTCCGCGTGCAGACCACGCTTGAGCACGCGATGCGCAGCTACTGGATCGAGCGCGACTACATCGAGATCCACTCCCCCAAGCTCATGTCGAGCCCCGCCGAGTCGCGGGCTGAGCTGTTCCAGCTCGAATACTTCGGCGACCAGACCGCGTATCTGGCGCAGAGCCCCCAGCACTTCAAGCAGATGGCGCAGGCCGCGGGCTTTGGCAAGGTGTTCGAGATCGCTGATGCCTTCCGTGCCGACCCGAGCTTCACGAGCCGTCACGCCACCGAGTTCACCTCCATCGACGCCGAGATCAGCTGGGTCGACTCGCACGAAGACGTCGCGCGGATGCAGGAAGAGTTGCTGCAGACGGCTATCGCGGCTGTGAAGGAAAAGCACGGGGCTGAAATCGAAGAGCTGTTCGGGCTCGAGGTCACGGTTCCGACGCTGCCGTTCCCCCGCATTCCCCTTGCCGAGGCCCGGTCGATCGTCGCCTCCCGCGGGTACGAGATCCCCCGCGCTGACGGCGACCTCGACCCCGAAGGCGAACGTCAGCTGTCGGCATACGTGAAAGAGACGTACGACCACGACTTCGTGTTCGTCACCGACTACCACCCCGAGATCCGGCCGTTCTACCACATGCGTGACCCCGAGACCGGGATGACCAAGAGCTACGACCTGCTCTACCGCGGCACCGAGATCACGACGGGCGCGCAGCGCGAGCACCGCGTCGAGGTTCTTGAGGCGCAGGCCACCGAGAAGGGTCTGGATGTCGCAGGCCTCGAGCACTACCTCGACTTCTTCCGCTACGGCGTCCCGCCGCACGGCGGTTTCGGGATGGGCCTCGCGCGCCTTCTGATGCTGCTACTCGGCGAATCCTCCATCCGCGAGGTGACGTTCCTCTTCCGCGGCCCCACGCGCCTCGCGCCCTGAGCCGGGTGCCGGTCACGCCTACGCTGGGAGGATGACCGCAGCTCCGGCATCCGATCTCTCACCCGTGCGCCCCGAGGGGACACACAACTTTCGCGACATCGGCGGCTTGCCCCTGGGGTCGGGTGATCGCACGCGGGCCGGGGTCTTGTACCGGTCGGACGCCCTCAGCGGCCTGACACCTCGGGGTCTGGAGCAACTCGCCGCGAGCGACATCGAGGTCGTCATCGACTTCCGGACCGACATGGAGCGTCAGATGGGGCCCGACATCCTGCCTGCGACGCGGCCCCCGCGCGTCGTTCAGCTCGGCGTGCTTGAGGGAGCGATGGCCGGGCTGGCTCAGGAGGTGCTGCGCTCCGCATCGCAGCAGAGTGATCCCGAGGCCGTATCCCGCGCGATCGAGGCAGCCCTGGCCCAGATCCCCTCACTGCCCGATCTGTATGTCTCGATGCTGCAGCACGGCGCGAGCGCCTTCGCCGAGACGGCGCGCACGGTAGCCGAATCCGACGGCGCCGTGCTCGTGCACTGCACGGCCGGCAAGGATCGCACAGGCGTCGCGATTGCGCTCATCCTTGACGCCGTCGGCGTGGAACGAGCCGCGATCGTCGATGACTACGCCTCCTCGGAGCGAAACCTCGCTGGCCCCTGGACCGAGCGCATGTTCGGGATGCTGCAGGCCATGGGGCTCCCCCGCACACCCGCACTGGATGATCTCGTCGCCGCGACGCCGCCGGTCGCGATCCTGACCGCGTTGGAGTGGGTAGACGCCAACCACGACGGCGCTGCCGGCTACCTGCGCTCAGGTGGACTGACGGATGCCGAACTCGACGCCCTGCGGCGGCGCCTCGTCTAGGGCCGCGAGCGCCGCGACTAGATGACGAAGTCGACGGCGTGACGGGATGCCACGACGCTGCGGATGAAAGCGGCGACGTCTTCGTGGGCCGGATGCACCTGGTAGGCCTCGAGGGCATCGAGATCGTCGACATCCATGATGAGTACGACATCCGCATTGACGTCTGGATACTCGCTGTTGGCACCGGCCGACAACGCGCGGATCTCGGGAACGACCCCGACCAGGGCGTTCAGCCGCCGCGCGACCTCGGCCGCGTGCTCCGCGCGCGTGGCGGCATCGCTTGCAGCCATCGTCCACATCACGACATGACGCAACGTCATCGGGACACCTCCTGGGCTCGGGGCGCGGCATCCGCTTTCTCCAACGCCGCACTCAACCGTGCAGCGTCGAGGCGCCAATGCGCGTGAAAGTCACCGTCGATGAGCACGACCGGGATCTTCTCCCACCACAGCTCCGCGAGCGCCGGGTCGTCATCGATGGAAAGCTCCGTGACGGTCACCGCATCGGCTTGCTCGTCGGGGAGATCGGCGAGAACGTGGTCGATCACGCCCCGCGCGACATCGCACAGGTGGCATCCGTCCCGGCCGATGAGAGTCACTGTCGTCACGCTGCCATCGTACGGCGGCGGCGATCCTCCGAGCCTCCTGTGTTCCTGGCGCCCCGCTTCGGATACACCCGGTGCGCCCCGTAGCGTGGACGAAGGCCCCGGAGGGAGAACGGATGCTCAACCTGCGCCCGCACGACTGGCAGAGCGCGACAGACGTCGTCGATGCGACGACAGCGACCCTCGGACCCTGGCTGACCTTTGCGATTGCCGTTGTCGTCGCCGTCGTGTCCGCGCTGGTGCTGACCGTGATCGTCTCGGGGATCGTGAAGCTCGCGCTCCGGCGACGGTCATGGGGCCAGAGCTTTGTGCGCTATGTACGGCGGCCGTTTCGCACGATCATCCTGATCATTGCCCTGTGGATCGCCATCGACCGCTACTTCCCGCTGGGGCTAGCGGGCGGCAACGCCGCCGAGAATGCGGCGTGGGATGCCGTCATCGATCGCGCTGCGGCTATCGGCTCCATCGCGGCGGCGGCGTGGCTGCTGATCGAGCTCGTGCGCTTTGCCACCGAGATGGCGCTCGGCCACTACCGGATCGATGTGCCCGACAACCGCGTCGCTCGACGCATCCGCACCCAGGTGCTGATTCTCCGCCGCGTCGCCGTGGTCATCATCGTCATCCTCGCCATCGGTGCGGCGCTGCTCACGTTCCCGTCGATCCAGGCATTTGGCGCCAGCGTTCTGGCATCGGCCGGTATCGCCTCGATTGTCGCGGGACTTGCGGCACAGTCCGTGCTCGCCAACATGTTCGCCGGCATCCAATTGGTCTTCAGCGAGGCCCTGCGCGTCGATGATGTCGTCGTCGCGGACGGCCAGTGGGGTCGCGTCGGCGAGATCACCCTCAGCTACGTCGTCCTCGACCTCTGGGATGACCGCCGCCTCGTGTTGCCGTGCACGTACTTCACCACGACGCCCTTCGAGAACTGGACGCGCAAGGGGAGCGAACTGCTGGGAGCCGTGGAGCTCGACGTGGATTGGCGCATCTCCACCGCCCGCATGCGCGAGCACCTGCAGCGCGTGGTCGGCGAGACCGAGTTGTGGGACGGACGCACGGCAGTGCTCCAGGTGACCGAAGCCACCGGCGGAATGGTGCGGGTACGCATCCTGGTCACCGCCGCGAACGCGGGGACGCTGTTCGACCTACGGTGTCTGGTGCGCGAAGAGATGGTCGCGTGGGTGCGACGCACCAATCCCGATGCCCTGCCCGTGCAGCGGATCATGGTCACGCAGCCCGCCGAAGCCACCGAGGCCGAAAGCACGAATACCGGCGCCGTGGAGGGGCTGTTCTCGGGGAGCGCGCAGGGCGAGGCGCGCGCCGCCCAATACACCAACGCGATCCCGATTCAGGATGACGCGTCAGATGACGCCGATGGTGACACGGAGGACGCCCGGCGCGAATCGCCGACGTCGGAGGAATCAGCAAGGTAGGACAAACTGGCCACACAAACACGAAGCGCCCATCCCTCGGACAGGCGCTTGGTGTGGTGGCCGCAACTTACTTCTTGTTGCGGCGCTGGTGGCGAGTCTTGCGAAGCAGCTTGCGGTGCTTCTTCTTCGCCATGCGCTTGCGGCGCTTCTTGATGACAGAACCCACGGAAAACCTCACAATGTCGGGGTCTGGGCGTCGAACGCGGCGTGCGTTCTCGCCCGGGAACGGGCATGAATGGAAAAATGCCTCGGATCAGTCTAGCCGACGTCAGCGATGGGCCGCTGAAGGGCTGCTGTCACCGCAGACTCCGGCACGCGATAGCTTCGTCCGAAGCGCACCGCCGGCAGCTCGCCGCTGTGCACCAGACGGTAGACAGTCATCTTCGACACCCGCATCAGGTCAGCGACCTCTGCGACCGTCAGGAAGCGCACATCCGGCAGCTCTGCCACGGCCTCCCCTTTCCACGCCCAGCGCGCCGGAACGACGCGCCGGCGGTAGCGAACACTCTAGAGCCTGCGCGAGACGCGTGTAAACCGGTGTGACTCGTGTGACGTGAGTGGTTACCGGCCAGGGAGCTTCCGCCAGGCGTTGGTGACGGCGTACTTGGCGGATGCCGCGGCACGGCCTACCGCCTCGGCTGCGTGCGCTGCAGAGTCAGACAGTGCGACGGGCAGCTCGAACTCAAGGTCGTCTTCGGTGGTCAGGAACGGGACGAGCCAATCGTCGACCTCGTCGAGGGGTTCTGGCGAAAGGCTGTAGTAGCGATGCTGCCCTTCCTCCCGAACGGAGACGAGATGGGCATCGCGCAGCACCTTCAGGTGTTTGGAGACCGTGGGTTGGCTGACACCAAGCTCACTCACGATCTGGGACACACTCGTACCCGAGTCGGACGCGGACTCGCGGTCGAGCAAGAGCCGCAGGATGTCGCGCCGGGTGCCGTCTGCGATCACGTCGAAGATGTCCGCCATGTGTTCAGGGTAGTCGCGTGCGCGCCCGGCAGTAGCATGAGTGAGCGATCCGGCCGACAACGCTACCGCGTGAGCCACCGAGCGAGACACCAGGGAGGGTGGGGATGTCCGAAGGCGTGCGTGCGACGCCGCATCCCCTGCGCACCCTGGGGCACCGCCTCTTCGAGCTGTTCCGCACCGTCGCTCAAAACTCACCGTCGCGGTTCGCGATCTTCGTGTTCGTCGGTCTGATCCTCATCTTCACCGGGCTCTTCTCCCTGCCGATAGCCTCGGCGAACGGGCAGGTGACGGCGTTTGCGGACGCGTTGTTCACGGCGGTCTCGACGATCTGTGTGACGGGCTTGGCAACCGTGAACATGGCCACGCACTGGTCACCGTTCGGGCATGTCCTGATCTTCATCGGCGTGCAGATCGGCGCGATGGGCGTCCTCACGCTCGCCTCCATCCTCGGGCTTGTGATTTCGCGGCGACTGGGCCTGCGGGCAAAGCTCATCGCCGCGAGCGACACCAATCCCCTGCGCAGCCACGGCGGCCCGGTCAATGAGAGCCAGACCGTGCGGCTGGGCGATATCGGCGCGCTACTGCGGGTGGTGGCCCTCTCGACCCTCGTGATCGAGTTCGTCGTCGCCGTCCTGCTGTATCCCGGGATGCTGGCCTCGGGCATCGAATGGAACGTCGCGCTCTGGGAGGCGCCGTTCTACGCCGCGATGGCGTTCACGAACACCGGCTTCACCCCCAACGTCGAGGGGGTCGGTGCGTTCGCCGACAACTACTGGGTCCTCCTCGTCCTGATGGGCGGGGTCTTCCTCGGTTCGATCGGGTTTCCCGTCATCTTCGCGCTGCGGCGGGAGCTCTGGCACATCCGTCGGTGGCCCCTCCACACCAAGCTCACCCTGATCACGACGACCACACTGTTCGTGGTGGGCGGGCTCGTCTTCTTGGGGTTGGAGTTCAACAACCCAGCGACCCTCGGCAGTCTGGATGCCGCCGACACGACGATGCAGTCGTTCTTTCTCTCGGCGATGACCCGAT
>NZ_JASBSF010000162.1 GCF_030149085.1 Microbacterium sp.
TCGCCATCTCACGGGCGATGCACACCGCCTACATCGTCTACTCGCCGGGACTGCTGGACGACCTTCCGCGCACGCCGGAGGGAGTGGCTCGCCTCAGCGGATTCGCGCGCTTGGTCGGGGCCGTGCCCGCCGAGACGGAAAGAGCGATGGATGCTGCTTCGGCGGTTCCCGCGATGAGCGCGGTGGTTCCCAGCGGCGATACCCCCGTCGGCTAGGATCCGGCCGAGGCCCGCTCGCGCCTCGGACCTCGGGAGTACATCATGCCGGTCATCGATAGTGCCATCTATGTCGACGGGGTGCGGGTCGAGAGCCCGAAGTCGCTCGAGGAGGCGTACCGGCTCCGCCAAGAGCTCCACGGGTTCGCGTGGATCGGTCTATACCGACCCACCGCTGAGGAGTGGGACTCGGTCTCGCGGGAGTTCGACCTCCACCCGCTCGCGGTCGAGGATGGCTCGACGGGTCACCAACGCGCGAAGGTGGAGCGCTACGACCGCACCCTGTTCGTCGTGTTGCGCCCGGCTCGCTACGACGACGCTCGGGAACGAGTGGAGTTCGGCGAGGTCCACCTCTTCGTCGGTCACGGCTTTGTGATCAGCATCCGTCTCGCGGAGTCTCCCGACCTCGCGGCGGTGCGACAGCGGCTCGAGAGCACACCCGAGCTGTTGCGGCTCGGTTCCGAGGCGGTTCTCTATGCGGTACTCGACCGGGTGGTCGACGACTATGAGCCGGTCATCGGGGGCATCGAGAATGACATCGACGAGATCGAAGATCAGCTCTTCGGCGACGCCAATGACGAGTTCCTCTCGCGGCGGATTTACGAGCTGTATGGTGAGGCCGCTGCGTTCGGCCGGGCGGTCCACCCGCTGATCGGCATGATCGAGCGCCTGCGGCGGGGATACGAGAAGTTCGACGTCGATCTGGAACTGCGCCGCCATATGCGGGACGTCCTCGATAACGTCACCCGCGTGAGCGAGCGGGTCCAGGCATCCCAGGCTCTGCTTGACAAGGCGCTGACCGTTCACTCGGCGCTGGTCGCGCGCCACCACACCGAAGTGTCGATGCGTCAAGACGAGCAGGTCAAGAAGATCTCGGGATGGGCGGCGATCATCTTCGCGCCCAGCCTCATCGCCGGAATCTACGGGATGAACTTCGATTACATGCCCGAGCTTCACTGGCCGTGGGGGTATCCCATGGCGATCGGGATGATGCTCGCGTTCGCCGGCGGGCTGTACGCGATCTTCCGCTCGCGCAAGTGGCTCTAGCGCCCAGCCGGTGGGAGCGACCGGGTCCGCGGCCCGTCAGACCGTGCCGTACAGGCGGTCGCCGGCGTCGCCGAGGCCTGGCACGATATAGCCGCGCTCGTTGAGACGCTCGTCCATGGCGCCGAGCACCAGGGTCACATCGCGCCCGGCGACCTGCTTCTCGATCGCGGCCACTCCCTCGGGGGCGCCGAGCAGGCAGATCGCGGTGACGTCTTGTGCCCCGCGGTCGAAGAGGAAGTCGATTGCCATGCCGAGCGAGCCGCCGGTCGCCAGCATCGGATCGAGCACGAAGCACTGCCGGTCGCTGAGGTCCGCGGGCAGGCGCTCGGCGTAGGTCGTGGGCTCGAGGGTCTCTTCGTTGCGCACCATACCGAGGAAGCCGACCTCGGCGGTGGGGAGGAGCTTCACCATCCCATCGAGCATTCCGAGGCCCGCGCGCAGGATCGGAACGACGATCGGGCGCGGCTCGCTGATCTTCACGCCGGTCGTTTCGGTCACGGGCGTGCGGATGGTGATCTCGGACACCCGGACGTTGCGGGTCGCCTCGTAGGCAAGAAGGGTCACGAGTTCCTCGGTCAATTGCCGGAAGACCGGCGACGGCGTGCGCTCGTCCCGGAGGACGGTGAGCTTGTGCGTGATGAGCGGGTGATCGGCGACGTGCAAGCGCATACGCCTCAGAGTAGTCCTAGGCTCGTGGCGTGACCCACGCCGACACTGACCTCTCGGCGATGGGTCGCGCGCTCGAGTTGGCGCGCGATGCCGGAGGAGCCGGCGAGGTTCCGGTCGGCGCCGTCGTTCTCGATGAGACCGGTGCGGTCATCGGGGAGGGCCGCAACCGACGCGAGGCGACGACCGATCCGACAGCGCATGCCGAGGTCGTCGCGATGCGGGCGGCAGCCCAGACGCGGGGCTCCTGGAATCTGGAGGGGTGCACCCTGGTCGTGACGCTCGAGCCGTGTCTCATGTGCGCCGGCGCCCTGCTCCAGGCGCACGTTTCCCGACTGGTCTTCGGCGCGTGGGACGACAAGGCGGGAGCTGCCGGATCGCTCTACGACGTCGTGCGGGATCGTCGGCTCCCGGTTCGCGCCGAAGTGATCGCGGGAGTGGAGGCGGATGCCGCGGCATCCGTGCTGCGCGACTTCTTCGCCGCCCGCCGCGACGCCTGATCGCGGAAGCCGCTAGCGGGGCAGGCGGGGGAGGATGTCGGACCCGAGCTCTTCGAGCTGGTCGAGGTCGGTCAGATCAACCTGCTGGAAGTAGATCCGGGTCGCGCCCAGCGCAGCCAGTCGCTCGACCTTCGGGATGATCTCCTCTGCACCGCCGAAGAACATCGCCTCACCCTCGTCGCCGGTGCGCTCCCGGCCGATTGCGGCCAGACGCCGGTCGAGAGTGGCGTCGTCGCGGCCGACCACGGTGGGCAGCGCGACCGAGAGCTTGAGTGAACCCGGGTCCCGCCCGGCGTCGACGCACGCCTGCAGCACGCGTTCGAACGCGTCGGCAACTTTGTCCTCGGGTTGGAAGCCGATGTTGAACTCTGTGGCGAACCGTGCCGCCAGCGCGGGGGTGCGCGTGCGTCCGCCGCCGCCGATGATGACGGGAACCTGCGGTTGCGCGGGTTTGGGCAGCGCCGGTGACTTGGTCAGTCGGTAGACAGTGCCTTCGTGGTCGAAGGTCTGACCTTCGGGGGTTGCCCAGAGGCCGGTGATCACCTCGAGTTGCTCTTCGAACAGGTCGAATCGCCTCGCGGGGAACGGGATGCCGTAGGCCTCGTGCTCTTGCTCGAACCACCCCGTCCCGAGGCCGAGTTCGGCGCGGCCCTCCGACATCTCGTCGACCTGCGCCACCTGAATGGCCAGGATCCCGGGATGACGGAAGGTCACCGGCGAGACGAGTGTGCCCAGGCGCACCCGCTCGGTTTCCCGCGCGAGCCCGGCAAGGGTTGTCCAGGCATCCGTCGGACCGGGGAGCGGGTCACCGGCACCCATGGCGAGGTAGTGGTCCGAGCGGAACCAGCCGTCGAACCCGAGGCGTTCCGTTGCCTGGGCGCTGGCCAGTTGCTGCGCGTACGAGAACCCCTGCTGTGGCTCGGTGAAGACGCAATACTCCATGGCTGCCTTTCTAGCGCCGGGCGTCGGTGCCCTCGGATGCCGATCTCCCGGCCACCCCGGCATCCGTGACCGGTTCCGTTGGGGCGTGGTAGATGTCGGGTTCAAGGTAGATCACCCGGGCGATGGGAACGACCTCGCGGACCCGTGCCTCGATGGCGTCGATGTCGGCGGCTACCTCGCCCAGGGTCTTGTCCGACGTGAAGCCGAGCTTGCCGGCGACCATCAGTTCGTCGGGTCCGAGATACAGCGTCTTCAGATGGATGACGCGCTCGATTTCGTCGCCGCCCTCGATCGCGGCCACGATGCGGTCTCGATCCGCGCGGGTTGCACCCTCGCCGACGAGCAGGCTCTTGGTCTCGATGCCGAGCGTGACGGCAACCAGAACCAGCAATGAGCCGATCAGGAGAGTGCCGATCGCGTCGTAGACCGGGTCACCCGTCAGCCACGACATCCCGACGCCGAAGAGGGCGAAGACGAGGCCGGTCAGCGCCGCGACATCCTCGAGCAGCACGACCGGCAGCTCCGGCGCCTTCGCATGGCGGACGAACGCTACCCAGGACTGGTTCTTCGGACGCACGAGGTTGCTCTCGTGAATAGCCGTGCGCAGTGAGAACGACTCGAGCCCGATGGCGATGAGCAGGACGATGATGGGTACCCACACGTTCTCGAGTTCGTGGGGATGCGTGAGCTTGTCGATGCCCTCGTAGATCGAGAACAGCCCGCCCACCGAGAACAGGATGATCGAGACGACGAACGCGTACACGTAGCGCTCGCGGCCGTACCCGAACGGATGCTCCGCGTCGGCTGCACGCCGTGACTTGCGCCCGCCCAGCAGGAGCAGCAGCTGATTCCCGGAATCGGCGAGGGAGTGGATGGCCTCGGCGAGCATCGACGCGGATCCGGAAACGAACCACGCGACGAACTTCGACAGCGCGATCCCCCTGTTTGCGAGGAACGCCGCAATGATGGCGCGATTACCGCCCGATGCACTCATGAGCGGGAGTCTAGGCCCGTCGCGTGTCGGGCTCGTGCCGCTCAGTCAGCCGAGCGCAGGATGATCGTCTCGGTCGCGGGGAGCGAGGTCGGCGGCTGCCCGATGTAGCCGATGACTTGCAGCAGCGCGTGGCGGAACTCCACCGGGCTCTCGAGGTGCGGTGAGTGACCAACACCCTCCAGGCTCAGCTCTTCGACGTGCCCGCCGGCCGCAGCGTAGGCCTCAAGCACATCACGGGTCTGCGACACCATCTGCTGGGCCGGTGCGACATCCTCTCCGGGCCACCCGGGGATGATGCCGAGAGCGCCGAGGTGGTTGAGGTCATAGAACGATGCGTCAGACACGATCGCGTCAGCCGTACCGTGCACCCAGAGGATTGGCGGCTTGGGTTCGATCTCGACGATCGACGCGGTGTTGAAGTACTTCGGTGCCATCGTGTTGAGAACGCCCACGGTCCCGGCAGCAAAACCAGGCCAGTTCTCGCTCGGCACGCCGTCGCCGGGGTAGTTGCCGGATGCCGTGGATGTCGTGAGCATCGAGGCCACCCAGATGTCTTCGTTCTCGCTGCTGTAGCCGGGGGCCACGTAGCCGGAGCGGAAGACGCTGCGGGGTGAGGTCTGAGCCTCGTCGCTCGTGTCGCCGGCGGTGAGTCGCTCGACGAAGTCGGGGTTGCCGCCGCCGCCGCCGGTGCCGGCATCGTCGTCGGTCAGGCGGCTTCCATCGCGGCGCGTGCCGCCGAAGCCGTACGGCGAGACCGGGGCCTGCAGCGTCAGGCTGAGGACGGGGTGATCGATGGCGTACTGCATGACGACGCCGCCGCCCATCGACCAACCCACGAAGTGTGCGGTGGGGATGCCGAGAGCCTCCATCGTCGCGAACACGTCGTCACTGAAGTCGCGCACTCCCCGGGTTGCGTCCACCGGCAGGTTCTCGGTTCCCCCGAAGCCCCGCAGATCGATCGCGATGACGCGAAGATCGGACGGCAGATCCTGCATGATCTCCTGCCAGAACAGCGCAGACGAGACGTTCCCGTGCACGAACACGACAGTGCGGTCGGCGGGTGTCGTCGGGTCATCCTCGGCGCGTTCCAGGATGTTCACGGTGAGCCGAGAAGTCTCGATCGTGCGGGAGACAATGCCGTCGAAAAGGGTCATAGCGGATCCTTGGTTCTCGAGTGTTCTGGAGTGACCCAGGCCGGGGACGCGTGCGTTGCGCCGACTCCTCCGACGATAGCCCGCCCTTGCTGTGAGAAGGGAGACGCCGAGCGTGAAAATTGGCAGAACGTCCGCGCCTAGGATGACGCCATGGCATCCTCTGCACCGTCCTTCGTCGTCGCCGTCCTCGGAGCAGGTTCGATGGGGGGTGCGATCGCGCGCGGGGTCGCCGCATCCGGCACAGCCGATGTCATTGCGACCAACCGATCGCGGCAGAAAGCCGCCCTCCTCGCCGACCTCCCGGGTATCCGCAGCTATGCGCTCGAGGAGTACCCGGAGCGCAACCGGATCTCGGCTGCCGAGGCCGACGTGATTCTCGTCGGCGTCAAGCCCGCGATGGTCCCTGAGCTGCTGCGTGAGATTGCTCCGTCGCTGCGTCCGGGAGCGATCGTCGTGAGCCTGGCCGCTGGCGTGACGACGGCGACGTACGAAGCGTTGCTGCCCGAGAGCGTCGCCGTGCTGCGATCCATGCCGAACACACCTGCCCTGGTCAGCCGCGCCGTCACGGGGCTTGCGGCAGGCTCCCGGGCGAGCGAGGCCGACCGCGCGAGAGTGCGCGGCCTGTTCGAAACCGTCGGGGTCGTCGTCGAGGTCGACGAGGAGCAGATCGACGCCCTGGGTACGATCTCGGGATCGGGACCTGCCTACGTCTACCTCCTCATCGAAGAGCTGGCCCGGGCAGCCGAGGGCAAAGGCTTCTCGCCTGAGCAGGCAAGGCTGCTCGTCGAGCAGACCTTCATCGGTGCGGGCGCGCTGCTGGAGGCATCCGGGGAGGACCCGAGAGAGTTGCGCCGGCAGGTAACCAGCCCGAAGGGCACCACCGAGCGGGCGATCGCGGTGCTTCAGGATGCCGATCTGAGCGCGCTTTTCGGGCGTGCAACGGATGCCGCACTCGCCCGCTCGCGCGAGCTCGCTGCCGGCTCCTGACCGAACGTCCCGCGCGAGAGGTCGCGACACGCCACGGGACACCGGCGTATGCTTCTCGTTCGTGACTTCCCGCGCGGCGTTGACATCGTCGACGCGACGAGGCTGGTGGCGACCCCACCCGGCCCAGGTGATCGTGTTCGGCTTCGCCGGCGCTGTTCTCGCCGGTACCGTGCTGCTTCTTCTCCCGATCTCAGCGGCGGACGACCGCAGCACAAGCGTCGTGGACGCGCTGTTCACGGCGACATCGGCGGTGTGCGTCACGGGCCTGACGGTTCTGGACACGGCGACGCACTGGAGTGGTTTCGGGCTCGTCGTCATCATGCTGCTGATTCAGCTGGGTGGCCTCGGGATCATGATCTTCGCGTCCCTCGTCGGTCTGCTGATCGCCCGACGGTTCAGCGTACGGGCCCGCATGACGGCAGCCGCCGAGGCGGGAGCACTGTCAACCCGCGATGTGAAGGGTCTCGTCCGTGGCATCGTGCTCATGTCGCTGGCGATCGAGGCTGTCGTCTTCGTCTTCCTTTTTCCGCGGTTCTTCTTTCACTACGGCTACGGCGTTGGCGAGGCAGCGTGGCACGCCCTGTTCCACTCGGTGTCGTCGTTCAACAACGCGGGGTTCGCGCTCTACAGCGACAACCTCATTCCCTTCGCCGCTGACCCCTTCATCGTGCTGCCGATCTGTGGTGCGGTCATCCTCGGCGGGATCGGATTCCCCGTCCTGCTCCAACTGCGCAAGGAGTTTCGCAAGCCCTTGCACTGGAGCATGAACACCCGCATCATGCTGTGGGGCACTGCCGTGCTGCTGGTCGCCGGAACGGTGTACATCACGGTTCTCGAATGGTCGAACGAGGGCACATTCGGCAGCTACCCGCCCGCCGATCGGGTGTTGATGGGTTTCTTCCACTCGGTTCAGACTCGCACCGCCGGTTTCAACTCCGTCGATATCGGTCAGATGCACGACGAGACCTGGCTCGGCATGGACGTTCTGATGTTCATCGGTGGAGGACCCGCCGGCACGGCGGGTGGAATCAAGGTCACGACCTTCGCCGTGCTGTTCTTCATCATGTGGACGGAGCTGCGTGGCGAGGCAGCGGTCAACGTCTTCGGCAAGCGCCTGTCTCGCGCGGTGCACCGGCAGGCGATCACCGTCGTTCTCGTCGCGCTCGGCGCCGTGATGGTTGCCACCATCACGCTCATGATCATGACCGGGCGCGGCCTCGACGAGATTCTCTTCGAGGTGATCTCCGCGTTCGCTACCGTCGGCTTGAGCACCGGCATCACTGCTGATCTGCCACCAGGCGGCGATATCGTCCTCGTTGTTCTTATGTTCCTCGGCCGCCTCGGTCCGCTCACCCTCGGATCGGCTCTCGCACTGCGCGAGCGCCGCATCCTGTATGAACTTCCCAAGGAAAGGCCCGCCATTGGTTAGGTTCGCCCTCTTCGCCGACTCCTCCCGGCGCATCGCCGAGGCAGATTCCGTTGCCGTGATCGGGCTCGGGCGCTTCGGCAGCGCCTTAGCTCTGGAGCTGATGGCGGCGGGCACGGAGGTCCTGGGCATTGACACCGACGAAGACCTCGTCCAGTCGCACAACGGTGAACTCACGCAGGTCGTGCGCGCCGACGCGACCAAAGAGGAGGTGCTGCGTCAGCTCGCCGTCGATGAGTTCGACCGTGTCGTCATCGCGATCGGCCAGGACCTCAAGGCATCCATCCTCACGGCATCCCTGCTCATTCAGTTGAAAGTGCCGGTGATCTGGGCCAAGGCCGTCGACGACCAGCACGGCCGAATCCTCGAGCAACTCGGTGTGCATCGCGTGATCTACCCCGAAAAGGACATGGGGCGGCGGGTCGCCCACCTGGTTCGAGGCGCGGCCAAGGACTATCTCGAGATCGAGCCGGGGTACTCGCTGGCCAAGATCACGACTCCCGATCTGATCGTCGGGACGCCCCTGGGTCAAACCACGCTTCGCCGCAAGCACGGCGTCACGGTGACCGCCTTCAAGCACGCCGAGGAGACGTGGATGAACGCCGACAACGAGACCGTCCTCGCTCACGGCGACAGCATTCTGATCGTCGGCCCCACGGATCGCGTCGAGGCCTTCGCCCAGCTTCGCTGACTCGCGTGCGGGAGCGAACGCGAAGGCGAGGGTTTAGCGGTCGAGGGCGGCGAAGCGCTCGATGTCGCTGTTGGTGCCGGACACGATGATGAGGTCGTGGTTGGTCACCACCGTGTTTGCTTCCGCGTAGCGGAAGGGCTTCCCGGGGCTCTTGACCCCCACGACAGTGACGTTGTACTTCGAGCGAACGCCCGATTCGTTCAGTCCCACGCCGCGGATGAACTTCGGCGGGTACATCTTGGCGAGCACGAAATCGTCGTCGAAACGGATGAAGTCCAGCATCCGTCCGCTCACGAGGTGTGCGACGCGCTCGCCGGCTTCGCGCTCAGGGTAGATGACGTGGTTGGCGCCGACGCGGGCGAGGATCTTTCCGTGCGACTGCGACACCGCCTTCGCCCAGATCTGCGGCACCTTCAGGTCCACGAGGTTGGCGGTGATGAGCACTGACGCCTCGATCGAGGACCCGACAGCAACGACGGCGACCTGGAATTCCTGGGCACCGATCTGCTTGAGGGCATCGATGTTGCGGGCATCTGCCTGCACCGTGTGTGTGACCCGCTCCGACCACTTCTGGACGAGCTCGAGACTCTCGTCGATCGCGAGGACTTCGCGCTCGAGACGGTCGAGTTCACCGGCGCAGGCGGCGCCGAATCGTCCGAGTCCGATGACGAGGACGGGGGAGTCGCTTCGGATGCGCTCAACCAACGATGGGCCTTTCCACGGGCAGCGAATACAGCTGCGAACGGGATGTCGCGGCCACGGCCGCGGCGAGTGTCACTGTACCAACGCGTCCCATGACGATCGTCACGGCGAGGACGTATTTCGCCGAGTCCGGCAGGGTCTCGGTCAACCCGGTCGACAGGCCGACCGTGGCAAAGCCCGAGATGACATCGAAGAGCACCGAGGCGACATCCGCCTTCGTGATCTGCAGAATGATGACCGTCGAGACGGCGACGATCGTCGATCCCCAGGCGAGCACCGAGAGCGCCACCCGCAGGACATCGCTCGGGATGCGGCGGCGGAACACCTGCGTGGAGTTGCGTCCCTTTGCCTCTGACCAGACAGCGAGGGCGATGACAGCCAGTGTGGTCACCTTGATGCCGCCGGCCGTGGAGGCCGAACCGCCGCCGACGAACATGAGCATCATCGCGACGATCTGGCTTGATCCGTTCAGCTCCGACATGTTGAGGA
>NZ_JASBSF010000163.1 GCF_030149085.1 Microbacterium sp.
GTCGGGGGCAGTCGAACATCCAGGATGCACAGCTGGGGATCGAGGTCGGCTACCGCTTCGGGGAGGCCGTCGGTGTCGCCAAGCGCGGCGACCACTTCGTGGCCGGCATCCTCGAGCAGGCGGACCAGCCCCTCGCGCAGCAGCACGGAGTCTTCGCAGATCACGATGCGCATGGCAGGCTCACTTCCACTGTCGTCGGGCCGCCGACGGGACTGTCGACGCTGAACGTGCCACCAGCGCCGATCGCTCGGTTCGAGATGCCGTCCAGTCCCCCACCGGGAATGATCTGCGCACCGCCGATGCCGTTGTCTTCGATGCGGGCCCACAGCACGCCACCCTCGCGCTGGCGCACCAGCACCCGCGCTTCTGTCCCACGCGAGTGCTTCGCGGCGTTGGTGAGAGCTTCGGCGATCACGAAGTATGCGGCAGCTTCGGCTGTCGGTGCGCAACGCTCGGTGATCCGCACGTCGAGGACGACGGGTACCGGCGATCGCGCGGCCAGGGCCGACAGCGCGGCATCCAACCCGCGGTCGTCGAGGACAGACGTGTGGATGCCGCGTGCCAGCTGCCGGAGTTCGGTGATCGCCGCCTTCGTCGAGGTGTGGGCCTCGGCGATGAGTTCCTTCGCCGCTGCGGGATCGGAGTCGATCTTCTGCTGCGCAAGTCCCAGCGTCATACCCACCGACACGAGCCGCGGCTGCACGCCGTCATGCAGGTCGCGTTCGATCCGGGTGCGCTCGACATCTGCCGCGCGCACGGCGCCGGCACGCTGCGCCTGAGATTGCCGCGCTTGCTCTGCCAGGAGAGCCTCTCGTGAGGGGATCATGATCGCGCGGGCGAGCACGCCGTGCAAGATGGCGAGGCCGACGATGGTTGCCAGCGCCAGCAGAGAGACGACGATGCCGACCGGAACCGCCCACGCCGTGGACACGTCGATCCACGTGCTGCCCAGGCGCACGGCATCCGCGGCTCCCGCGTACACCGGCGAGAAGGCGAGCGCGACACCGGACGCTGTGACGCCGACCAGGCTCAGCACGATCCAGCCGAGGATCGTCGCGATCGCACCGTTGGCTACCGCGCGCCACATTCCCGGGTCGATGAACTGCAGCCAGACGGTGTGGAGGAAGCCGCCGAATCCCGGCTTGGCGCTGCGCCGAGGGCGACGGGCGGGAAGCCCGAACCGGTAGAGCCCGTCGATGCGGGCGTTCTCGAGCCAGCTCAGCGCGAACAGAACGTAGACGAAAGCGAGCAGGAAGAGGAGTCCGATACCGATCACAGGCAGAAGCCCGAGGCCGAGGCCCAGGAGGGTCATGAGAATCGCGAAGATCACGGGCCCGATCACGCCGAGGGCCGCGAGCTGGGCTATCGCTCCCGCTACGCGCGCGGGCGTCGCGACCGGCCGAGGTGGCGAATACGTTGTCGTCATGCCTCCACGGTAGGTTCCGGCATCCGCTGTCCGCGTCCCTGCCAGCCGGTCGAATCGTGGGGGGATAACCCCCGACATCCGGCCGGGTTCGCCGAAGCCCCGTCACGGATGCCTCGGCGAACCCACGGTTTCAGCGGCTGGACACCGTCCCGAACAGACGCGCGATAGGCGCCAGCACAAGGGGTCGGGCAGCAACCCAGGCTGCCGCGATGACGACCAGCGACAGGACGAACAGCCAGAACCCGACCCAGTTGTCGGCGTCGGTAGCCGCGTACATGTGGTTGAGGTTACGCAGGGCTCCGGTCGCGAGCACCAGGATGACGTGGATGACGATGAACACGACGAAGTACAGCATCACCGGGAAGTGGACCTTGCGTGCCCACTCGACCGGATAGGCCTTGTTGAGCGCCTTCGCGTTCTTGGGCCAGATTCCGCTCATCCGCACGCCGGTGATGATCGCGAGCGGTGCCGCAATGAACACTGTCGTGAAGTAGGCGAGCTGCTGCAGCGAGTTGTAGTTGACCCAGCCGTTCTCGGTCGGCCAATCCAGCGACACGTACTGCAGCGCGGCCGACAGGGCGTTGGGGAACACCTCCCACGACGTCGGCACGAGCCGCATCCACTGCCCCGTCACAAACAGCAGCACCACGACGATGAAGCCGTTGACGATCCAGAGGAGGTCGAGGGACTGGTGGAACCAGATCGTCAGGCTGACCTTGCCCTTGGGCTTGTTGCGCGGCGCCCAGAAGACGCTCGGGCGCCTCTC
>NZ_JASBSF010000166.1 GCF_030149085.1 Microbacterium sp.
GCCGAGCATTGTGAACGGCTGGGCGGCGGCCTGCGGTGTCGGGGAAGCGTCGGTCATGCGGGAGTCCGCTCCGATGCCACCTGCGCAAGCACCTGGGCGAAGGTCTCACTCTCCTGCGCTCCGGAGACACCGTACTTGCCGTCGAAGACGTAGAAGGGTACGCCCTGGATGCCGTACGCAGCGGCCTGCGCGACATCCGCCTTCACCGCTGCGGTGTACTGGCCCGACTCGAGCGCCCGGACGACGTCGTCATGGTCGAGCCCGACGGTTGCGGCGAGATCGGCGAGATCCTCGATCCGGCCGACATGCCCGCCGTCGACGAAGTAGGCCTTCAGGAGAGCTTCCTTCATCTCTGCCTGCACACCGCGCTCCTTCGCGTAGTGCAGCAGTTCATGGGCTTTGATCGTGTTCGTCTGGTGGATGTGGTCGTAGTCGTATGCGAGACCCTCACCCGCAGCGAGTGTCGTCACGCGCTCGACCATCTGAGCGGCCTGCTCGGGCGAGACGCCCTTCCGCTCGGAGAGGTACTGTACCGGTGAGCCGTCGTAGTCAACCGGAGTATCGGGGGCCAACTCGAAGGAGTGGTACTCGATCTCCACGGGAACTCCCGAGGCCAGCACACCCTTCTCGAAACGTCGCTTCCCGATGTAGCACCAGGGGCATTGCACGTCCGACCAGACGTCGACCTTGATCGGGGCAGCAGAAGACTCGCTCATGTCACATCGAACCGCGACATCGCGGGGACTATTCCCGTCGGCACCCATCGCAGGCCCAGGCGCCCGCATCAGCCGACCGACACGCCGAAGAGCAGTCCCAGAACGTACGTCACCGCTGCTGCTCCAAAGCCGATCGCGAGCTGCCGTAGCGCACGCTTCAACGGCGGACCACCGGACAGCAGCCCGACGGTCGCGCCCGTCGCCAGGAGCGCAACGCCGACGAGCGCCAGCGCCGTCACAACTGCCGCGAGTCCCGACAGTCCGAATATCCACGGCAGCACCGGAATGATCGCTCCCGAAGCGAAGAACAGGAAGCTCGAAATCGCTGCGCCCCACGCGCTTCCGACGACGTCATCCTCGCCCTCGCCGCCGATGCCACCGCGAGCAAGCGCACCGGGGCCCGCCGCTTGCGCGTCGCCGATAATTGCGCGCGCCGCCGCAAGAGCCTCGTCTTCCGGCATCCCTCGTGTTCGGAACACCAGCGCCAGCTCGTTCGCATCGAGATCGAGGAACGACAAGACGTCGTCCGCGTAATCGTTCGGCTGCGTCGCCGCCAGCAGCTCACGCTGGGATCGCACGGACACGAACTCACCGGCGCCCATCGACAGCGCACCGGCGAGCAGACCCGCGATACCGCTGAACAGCACGAACTGCGGGGCGACTCCGGTCGCACCGATTCCCATGACGAGGGCGAGGTTCGAGACCAGGCCGTCGTTCGCGCCGAAGACCGCGGCCCGGAACGTCCCCGACAGCCGCCGTCGTCCGCGGGCGGCAAGCCCACGCACGACCTCGTGGTGGATCTTCTCATCGGCAGCCATCTGCGAGGTCGCGTGCGGATCGCTGTCGTAGGGAGAACGGGCCTCGGCGTTCTGAGCGAGCGCGAGCACAAAGATCGATCCGAAGTGCCGCGCCATCCACGCGAGCGTTCGCGTCGACAGTCGTGGTCGCGGCAGCGTTTCCGGCTCGCCGCCGAGCAACTGGAGCCAGTGGGACTCGTGCCGACGTTCGGCATCCGCGAGGGCTTCCAGGATCGCCCGCTCCTCGCCGGTGCGGCGGGCAGCCAGCTCACGGTATACGCGCGCTTCGGCGCGCTCGTCCACAAGGTACTGAGCCCACCTCCGCCGCTCGCCAGCCGTCGATTCGGCGTTCATCGGGCTCCTTCTGGGGTCCTCCCCAGGGTAGGAGACACGGCGAGGGCCGCCCGCTCGAATCCGAGGATTCGCAGCATTTTGGAGAACCGAATCCCGGCTACGACCTCACCCGGACGCGCAGCACATCAATACGCGCCTGAAGCTGCGCGACCGTCGCGTGCGAGACTGCCGGGCCCCCGCAGATACGGCGAAGCTCGGCATGGACATGGCCGTGCTGTTCGCCAGACTGCCTCGCGTACAGCCCCACGAGGCTGTTGAGCAGTTGCCGCTGTTCCTTCAGCGTGCGGTGCAGCGCAGGAGGCGGCGCGGGCGGCGCGTCATCCATCGCCCCCGCCTCACGCTCTCGCGCTTCGCGCGCCTGCCGGTGGCGGCTTTGCCGCGCCTGCCGCTGCATCAGCAGATCGTGTACGTGTTCGGGTTCGAGGAGCCCGGGAAGGCCGAGGAACTCCTCCTCTTCGGGCGTTCCCGGCGTGGCGAGCTGTCCGAACTCCTTACCGTCGAACAGCACACGGTCAAAGTGTGCGATGGCGCCGAGAGCCGCGTACTCGAACTCGTCGGTCAACGCGTCGGATGCGGCATCCTCGCGCTCCGCAGCCGCGAGCAGGTCGTCTTCAGCCGACCATTCGCCGTCCTCGTCCGAGGGGCGGTCGAGCGCGTGATCGCGCTGGCGTTCGAGCTCTCCGGCCAAGGCGAGCAGCGGCGGCACGTGCGGCAGGAAGATGCTGGCCGTCTCGCCGCGGCGCCGCGCCCGCACGAACCGGCCGATCGCCTGCGCGAAGAACAGCGGCGTCGACGCCGAGGTCGCGTACACCCCGACCGAGAGCCGCGGCACATCAACGCCCTCGGACACCATTCGCACGGCGACCATCCAGCGGCTCGTATCGGCGGCGAACGACTCGATGCGGGCGGATGCCTCGGGCTCATCAGAGAGCACGACCGTCGGCTCTTCGCCGGTCACCGTCTGCAGGATCTGTGCGTACGCCCGCGCGGCAGTCTGATCCGTGGCGATCACCAGGCCGCCGGCATCCGGAACGTGCTCTCGCACTTCGGTGAGCCGGCGATCGGCCGATCGCAACACAGCCGGAATCCACGCGCCGCCCCGCTCGAGAGCTGTGCGCCAGGCCGGCGCCGGGATGTCTTTCGTGTTGTCTTGCCCGAGCTGCGCTTCCATCTCGTCGCCGGTGCGGGTTCGCCACCGCATGTGGCCGGCGTAGACGAGAAAGAGCACGGGACGCACGACCCCGTCTTCGAGGGCGCGCCGATACCCGTAGTCGTAATCGGTACGAGACACGCGGATGCCTTCAGCCGTGGGGTGGTACTCCACGAACGGGATGGGCGCCGTGTCACTGCGGAAGGGAGTGCCCGACAGCAGCAGGCGTCGTGTCGCGCGTCCGAAAGCCTCGCGGAGCGCGTCTCCCCAGCTGAGGGCATCACCGCCGTGGTGCACCTCATCGAGGATCACGAGCGTCCGTGCCGTCTCCGTGACCCCCTGGTGCACTGACGCCTTCGTGGCTACCTGCGCGTAGGTGACCGCGACCCCGTGGTAGTGGCGGGCGGGACGGGTGTGACGGTTCGTGAAATGGGGGTCCAGGCGCAGCGATACTCTCGCCGCGGCATCCGCCCACTGGGTCTTCAGGTGCTCGGTCGGGGCAACGACGACGACCCGGTCGATGATCCCGCGCCGCAGCAACTCGGTTGCCAGGCGCAGAGCGAACGTCGTCTTGCCGGCACCGGGCGTCGCGGCGGCCAGGAAGTCGCGAGGTCCACCGCCCGGGCCATCGGGCCCGTCCATGTCGAAGTACTGATCAAGCGCCTCTGCCTGCCACGCGCGCAAGCGCCCGGCAGTTCCCCACGGGGCGCGCTGCGGATAGGACGGCGACAGGTGTTCGGCGGCGAAGCTCCCCCGCGGGTGATCGGATCCCGGGACCGGCGCTGTCTCGTGCACGCTCCCCCTCCCCACACACATCGGTCGCTCGTCGGACCGCCCGACTACGATAGACGACCAGGAGGACAGAGAATGGCCGCCACCGACGAACACCGCACTCCGTTCATCGCCAACAGCGAACCTCACCCCTGGCGACGGTTCGTGGCTCTCGGCGACTCGTTCACGGAGGGCATCGGCGACCCCGACCCCGCTCATCCCGGATCACACCTCGGCTGGGCCGACCGCGTCGCCGACGTGCTGGGGTCGCAGTCCGAGGACTTCGCCTACGCGAATCTTGCCGTGCGCGGCAAGCTCATCGCCCAGATCGTCGACGAGCAGGTAGAACCGGCCCTCGCACTTTCTCCCGACCTCATCACGTTCTGCGCCGGCGGCAATGACGTCATCCGTCCCGGCACCGATCCTGACGAGATCTCCCAGCTGTTCGAGGATGCCGTTGTGCGCTTGAGCAGCACCGGCGCGACAGTCGTGATCTTCACGGGCATCGACACGAGTTTCACCCCGGTGTTCCGCGCGTTTCGCGGCAAGATCGCGATCTACAACGAGAACCTGCGCGCCATCGCCGACCGCTACGACTGCATCGTCGCCGACCAGTGGTCTCTCAAAGAGATTCAAGATCCGCGCTTCTTCGATGACGACAGACTGCATCTGAACGCGCTGGGTCACCACGAGGTCGCGCGAATGGTTTTGCGCGCGCTGAACGTGTCGAACGATCTTGTGCCGATGCAGCCGGATCCCTTCCCTTCCCGCACGTGGCGCGAAGCCCGCGCGGGCGATCTCGTCTGGGCGCGCACGCACCTTGTGCCCTGGGTCCTGCGACGCCTGCGTCATCAGTCGTCGGGAGACAACCTGACGGCCAAACGTCCGCAGCCGCTTCCGATAGCGACGACGGGCGCGATCACTCTGCCGAGCGAGGATTCCTGAGCGCCCACAGCGCAACGGCGCTCGCGGCGGCAACGTTCAGTGAGTCGACGCCTCCCGCCATCGGGATGGTCACGACGGTGTCGGCAGCGGCGAGAGCTTTCGGTGTGAGTCCGTCACCCTCGGCGCCAAGCAGGAGCGCCACGCGGGAGGCCGGCTCGAAGTCATCGAGCGAAACAGCATCCTCACGCAGCGCGAGAGCCGCGATCTGGAAACCCTCCTCGTGCAGGATGCTGCGCGTCTGGTCCCAGTCGGGCAGTCGCGTCCACGGCACTTGGAAGACGGTTCCCATGCTGACCCTGACGCTCCGCCGGTAGAGCGGATCGGCACAGCGCGGCGAGACGAGCACCGCATCGGCGCTGAGGCCTGCGCAGGCACGAAAGATCGCACCGACGTTGGTGTGGTCGACGATGTCTTCGAGCACGACCACGAGTCTCGCTTCCCGGAGGACATTCCGAAGCGGCGGCATCTCCGGCCGGTGCATGGCCGCCAAGGCGCCACGGTGCACGGCGTAGCCCGTGAGGCGCTCAGCGAGGTCGGCCTCGACAACGTACACCGGAACGGTCGGGTGCTGTGCGAGCAACGGAACGAGATCATCGATCCACTTCTCCTGCACCAGGACCGAACGCGGCCGATGACCCGCGCCCAACGCGCGGCCGATCACCTTCGCAGACTCCGCGATGTACAGGCCTCCGGCAGGCTCGATGCGGCGGCGCAAGGCGACATCGGTGAGATCCCGGTAATCCTCGAGCCGCGGGTCCGTCGCATCTCGGACGTCGATGCGCTGCATCCCTCGATCCTCTCATTCTGGCGGTGCAGGCCCAGCAGCACGAAACATCCCCGAAAACCTGGATGCCTAGACTGGCACGAGGCAAGGCAGAGGAGGCAGGCATGTCGCTCATCGACGGCGCTGCCGCGGACGTTCCCGAAGCACTCTCCCGTGCACTCCGCGTTCTTGACGGGCGCACCATGACGATCCTCACCGGGGCCGGGGTGTCAACTGACTCCGGCATCCCCGACGACCGTGGCAAAGGGGCGCCCGTACGACGCCCGATGACCGTCGAGCAGTTTCTCGGAAGCGATGAGGCGCGTCGACGCTACTGGGTCGGCTCGCATCTCGGCTGGCGCAGATTCGCCTCGGCGGAACCCAACGCCGGGCACCGCGCCATCGCCGCACTCGAAGAGCACGGGATCGCAACCGGGGTCATCACGCAGAAT
>NZ_JASBSF010000184.1 GCF_030149085.1 Microbacterium sp.
CGCTCCGACTGCCACGGACGCACGATCGGCTCGTCAGGCCCGATGACCGCCGTGTTGGGCTTCAGGAACAGCAACGGCTCGCCCGGGGCGTCGCTTCCCATCTCCGCAGCGTGATCGAGGTAGTTCTTACCGACGCACACGACCTTCGAGCGGGGAATGACCGGGGCGAGCAACGTCACCTCACCGACCGGCACGCGCTCCCCCGTCGTCTCGTATCCGGCGAACATCGGGTCACCCGCGAGCACCACGAGTTCGCCCTCGTCGAGGATGCCGTAGGCGATCGCGTCCTCGTGCCGGAATCGCGCGATTCTCATGCCTGGGCGGGAACGTCGAGGCGGTGCATCCAGCCGTGGCGGTCCTCGGCGTGGCCGTACTGGATGTCGGTGAGCTCCTGTCGCAGCTCGAGCGCGAGCGAGCCCACGGGCTGCTGGTCGACGAAGTCGCGTCCCTTGAGCACGCCGATGGGGGTCACCACGGCGGCGGTACCGCAGGCGAAGACCTCCACAATGTCACCGGATGCCACGCCCTCGCGCCACTCGCGCAGCGTGATGTTGCGACCCTGCACGTGAAGACCGCGGTCAGCTGCCAGCTGCAGGATCGAGTCACGGGTGACTCCCTCGAGGATCGAGTCCGACTGCGGCGTCACGACGGTGCCGCCCTTGAAGACGAACACGATGTTCATTCCGCCGAGTTCTTCGACGTTGCCGTCCTGATCGAGGAAGACCACCTGGTCGCACTCGTTCTCGTAGGCCTCTGACTGGGGAAGCAGGCTCGACGCGTAGTTGCCGCCGGTCTTGGCAGCCCCGGTGCCTCCCTTGCCGGCGCGCGAGTAGTCCTCGCTCAGCCAGATCGATACGGGGGTGACGCCACCCTTGAAGTAGGCACCCGCGGGGCTGGCGATGACGTAGTAGCCGACCTTGTTGGCAGGACGCACGCCGAGGAAGGCCTCTTTGGCGAACATGAACGGACGCAGGTAGAGGCTCTGGTTCTCACCCGAGGGCACCCATGCACCGTCGAGCGCGACGAGTTCCTCGAGCGACTGGATGAAGTACGACACCGGCAGCTCGGGAAGAGCCAGACGCCGCGCGGAGCGCTGCAGCCTGCGGCCGTTCTGGTCCGGACGGAACGTGTGGACCGAGCCATCGGCGTGGCGGTAGGCCTTGATTCCCTCGAAGACCTCTTGCGCGTAGTGCAGAACAGCTGCCGCCGGGTCGAGCGAAAGCGGACCGTAGGGCTTGACCTGGGGGCGGTGCCACCCGCCGCCGACCGACCAGCAGATATCGACCATGTGGTCGGTGAAGTGCTGACCGAAGCCGGGGTTGGCGAGGATCGCCTCACGCTCGGCATCCGTCTTGGCCTGCAGGTTCCGCATCACCTGGAACTGCAGGGGCGCAAGGCCCGCGTCGGGGTCGGTGTCAAGAAGAGTCATGTCGAAATCCAGTCGTTCGTGCGCGGCGGTGGCGGATCCGTCCGGCGCGGCAAGGAGCCGAGTGCTTCCAGGCTACGCCTGCAGGCGGGCCACGATCGCGTCACCGATTTGCGCTGTGGTGCGGGCGGCATCGCCCCGGTCCGCGATGTCCTCCTCCACCGCACGGGTGACGCGGGCGGATTCCGCGTGCAGCCCGAGGTGATCGAGCAGCATCGCGATGGACAGGATCGCAGCGGTGGGGTCGGCCTTCTGCTGACCCGCGATGTCGGGCGCCGATCCGTGGACGGGCTCGAACATCGAGGGGAACGCGCCGTCGGGGTTGATGTTCCCCGAAGCGGCGAGGCCGATGCCTCCGGTGACGGCGCCGGCCAAGTCGGTGAGGATGTCGCCGAAGAGGTTGTCGGTGACGATCACGTCGAAGCGGTCGGGGTTCGTGACCAGGAAGATGGTGGCCGCATCGACGTGCAGATAGTCTACGGCGACGTCGGGGTGCTCTTCTGCCACCTCGCGCACGATTCTCTGCCAGATTCCGCCGGCGTGCACGAGCACGTTGGTCTTGTGCACGAGCGTCAGCTTGTTGCGGCGACGCTCAGCGAGCGCGAACGCGTACCGGACGACCCGCTCGACACCGAACGCCGTGTTGACGGATGTCTCGTTCGCAACCTCGTGCGGCGTGCCCTTACGGATCGCGCCGCCGTTGCCGACGTAGGGCCCCTCCGTGCCCTCGCGCACGACGACGAAGTCGATCTCACCCGGGTTCGCGAGCGGCCCCGGAGCACCGGGGTAGAGCTTCGAGGGGCGCAGGTTGACGTAGTGGTCGAGCTCGAAACGCAGCTTCAGCAGCAGCCCGCGCTCGATGTTGGCGTCCTTCAGGCGAGGGTCGCCGGGAACGCCGCCCACCGCGCCGAGCACGATCGCGTCGTGCTCCTTGATGGCGTCGAGGTCGGCATCCGTCAGCGTGTCACCGGTCTCGAGGTAACGCGCGGCTCCCAGCGAGAACGGGGTCTTCGAGAAACGGATGTCGCTGCCTGCGGTCACCGCGTCGAGAACCTTCATGGCCTCGGCGACGACCTCGACACCGATGCCATCACCGGGGATGACGGCTAGCTTCACCTCGCGCGACATTGCTCTCCTCGTTCTTGAATCGTGCCGCCTGACTCGCAGACGACGGCGCCGATCCCAGCGTAGTGGCCGCGATCACGGCGGCCAGGACCATGAGACCGGCCCCGACGGCGGCAGTGACCGCAACACCCGAGTCGAAGGCGGTTGCCGCGGCGGCGCGCAACGCGTCGGCGATCGGGGCAGCAAGCTCGCTCGCCACGACATACGCGCCGGCCAGCGTTTCCCGCGCCTGCGCCGCGAGGTCAATGGGCACCCCGGCGGGGATCACGATGCCTGACCGGTACGAGGCAGTGAGGATGCTGCCGAGCACAGCAGTTCCGAGTACGGCACCCAGCTCATACGCCGTTTCGGAAACCGCGCTTGCCGCCCCGGCCTTGCTCGGCGGGGCGCTGGCCAGGACGAGTTCGTTCGACACGGTCTCGGCGGCGCCGATTCCGATGCCCAGCAGCACGCTGGCGAGCAGGAGCCACCCGAGGTCGCCGCCACCGGCCGTCATCGCAACGATGAGGTAGCCGCTCATCGAGAACATGAGCGCCGCGGGTACCACGACGCGGGGTGGGATCCGGGACGCGATGGGCACGACGAGCAGCCCTGCGAGGATGACCGAGGCCAACGACGGCACGAGCGCGAAGCCCGCTTGGACCGGGGACAGCCCGGCGATCAGCTGCAGATGCTGCGCGATGAAGAACATGAAGCCCACGAGCGAGATGACGCTCAGCAGGTTCACGAGCAGGGCACCGCTGAAGCTGCCCCGCGTGAACAGCCGCATATCCAGCATCGGTGAGCGCGCGTGCAGCTGTCGCCGCACGAACATGATGCCGAAGCCCGCTCCCGCGATCGCCGCAACGCTGACCGTCGCAGAGAATCCGTGCACGGCGAACTCCTTGATGGCCCATACGATCGGCACCATCATCGCCATCGACAGCACGATGCTGACGGCGTCAATGCGCCCGGCATCCGGATTGCGGCTCTCGGGAACGAGCAGCGGCGCGAACACCAGCAGCGGCACGAGCACGGGCACCGCCATGAGGAACACGGAGCCCCACGAGAAGTGTTCGAGGAGCACTCCTCCGACGATCGGGCCGAGGGCGGCACCCGCCGAGAACATCGAGGCCCAGATGGCGATCGCGAGGCGTCGCTGACTGCGGAGGGTGAAGATGCTGCGCAGCAGCGCAAGTGTCGAGGGCATGATCATGGCACCGAACAGACCCATGGCGGCACGACCCGCGATCAGCCATTCGGCCGAGGGGGCGAAGGCCGACAGCGCCGACACTGTAGCGAATCCGGTGGCGCCGATCAGCAGCATCCGTCGCCGACCGAACCGGTCGCCAAGAGTTCCCATCGTGACCAGCAGGCCTGCCAGAACGAGCGGGTAGGCGTCGATGATCCAGAGCTGCTGCGCGGCTGTCGGCGCGAGCGCGAGCGCGATCTCGGGCAGCGCGAAGCTCAGCACCGTGTTGTCGACCGAGATCAACAGCACGGGCAGCATCAGCACCACCAGCGCAGCCCAGCCACGCCAGGTCACCGGACGCCCCTCGCTTTCGGCGATGCGGATGTCTTCGGTCAGGGTCGTCATCATGTCACCGTCAGAAT
>NZ_JASBSF010000189.1 GCF_030149085.1 Microbacterium sp.
CACCTGCTTCCCGAACGTGCTGCCTGGGTGCGCTCGCACGTGGCAGTCGCGCTCCTCGCGGACGCGGACGATCCTCTCACCGAGCTCGCGCACGCACTTCGCGGATCGGCGCGGATCGTCGTGATCGACGGCGTCGACCGACTAGAGGGTGGTGCCATCCGGGACCAGGGGGCAGCGCTCCTGCGCGATGCTGCGCTTGTTCGCCGCGAACGCGCCGGCGATGCGTCCTCCCCCTTCACGATCCTGGCCTCAGCCCAGCACGAGGGTGCAGCCCTGGGTCTGATGGCTGAAGCCCATCGCCGCGATCTGCGCTCGATCACCGTGTCAGCAAGGACCGATTCGACAGTTCCCGCATCTGCGGAGGAGCACTCATGAGCATTCCCCTTGAACGAGCCCGCAGCCGGCGGCCGATCACCTGGCTGACGATTCTCGGCGTCATCCTGCTACCCGCGCTCATCGGCGGCATCCTCGTGATCGCCCTGTACAACCCCACGTCGCGACTCGATGCGATGAACGCCGCGATCGTGAACGATGACCAACCTGTCACGATCGAGGGACAGTACGTTCCGCTGGGTCGTCAGCTCTCGGCCGGGCTGGTCGAGGGCTCGGGTGACGCCGACAGCAACCTGACCTGGACCATCTCCAACGACGAGGATGCCGCGGCAGGCCTTGCCGACGGCACGTACGCTGCGATCGTCACGATTCCCGAGAACTTCTCCGCCGCGGCGACCTCGACGCGACCCGGCGAGATCCCTGAGCAGGCGACCATCGAGGTGACGACGCCACCCGACAGCCTCATCGTCGATGACGCCATCACCGCCCAGATCACCTCGACCGCGGCATCCTTGACCGGGCAGGCGATCTCGACCCAGTACCTCGAGAACGTCTTCCTGGGGTTCACAACCCTCGGCGACCAACTCGGCGAGGCAGCCGACGGTGCCGACCAGCTCGCCGACGGCGCTCAGCAGTCGGCTGACGGGTCCGCGGAGCTCGCGAGCGGGCTGCAGCAACTCTCCTCGGGCGCCGGTCAACTCTCGTCGGCTGCGCATGGCATCGCCGACGGCGCGAACCAGCTCGCCGGCGGCCAGGCCGCCTGGGCAGCAGGGGCCAACGAGGCCTCCGCGGGGCTGAACCAACTCTCCGGCGGAGCTAACGCCCTGGTCGCGCCCAGCCAGCAGATCGCGGGGGGCTTGCGGCAGTTCGCCGACCAGGTGCAGGGCATCAGCGTGCCACAGTCCGTGATCGATGCCGCGCAGGAGGTCGCCGACAACAGCACTCAGCTGAAGGATGATGCCGCTGCCCGGGCCGCGCAGCTTCAGCAGATCGCGTCGGATTGCTATGCGCAGAGCCTGCCCGCAAACGTGTGCGATACCCTCCAGCAGGTCGCCGACGACGCTACGGCGGCGCTGCCGACCATCGACAACATCCTCGACAACTCGCAGCAGATCGCGACGGGACTCGCGCAGATCAACGAGCTCCCTGCTCAGGTCACGGCCCTTGCCGACGGAGCGACGCAGCTATCGGCGGGTATCGCTGGGGTAGCCAGTGGTGTCGAGCAGTCCGCAGCGGGTGTCGGCAGCCTGGCAGGCAGCGCGTCGACGATCTCTTCGCAGACGTCCACTCTCGCAGCGGGAGTGTCGCAGTGGGCGGACGGGACTGACGCATGGGCGAGCGGCGCCGCCCGCTCGGCCACCGGCGCAACGACTCTGAGCGACGGGTTGACACAGCTCGCCGATGGCACGAGATCCCTCGCGGATGGCCTGCACACCGCGGTCGAGCAGCTCCCGTCGTATACGGATGCTCAGGCCGCGAGCCTGGCGGAAATTGTGGCTGACCCCGTCGCGGCAGAAGGCGTCGGATCCGACCTGTTCGGCGCTTCGGCGATTCCGCTCTTGACCGCGCTCGCCCTGTGGTTCGGCGCACTCGGATCGTTCGTCGTGCTGCGTGCGTTCCCCGCTCGCACGCTCGCCTCCCGGTCACCGTCGGTCCTGCTCGCTCTGCGTTCCCTGGCCCCGGCTGCGGCGATCGGCGCCGTGCAGGGTCTGCTCGTGGTGGGGATCGTGCAGATCTCTGCGGGCTATGACTGGGGCGACTGGTCGATTTTCGCCGGGGTCAGCATCCTGGTCGGTGTCGCCTTCGCGGCCGTGAACCAGGCCCTCGTTGCGGTCTTCGCCGGGGCGGGACGCTGGATCGCGGCACTTGTCGGCGTCCTCGCGGTTGCGACGGGGATCGTGTCCACAGTTCCTGGGGTGCTGACGGCCGTAGACGCGGTCATGCCGGTATCGCCCGCCTACAACGCGATGCTCGGCGCACTGACCGGTTCGGGCGGCGTGAGCGCGGGGATCGCGGGTCTCGTGATCTGGGGCGGCCTCGCCTTCGCGGCCACCATCCTGGCGGTCGCCACAAAACGCACCACAACAGCCCGCGCCATCCTCGCCACCCCCGCCACAAGCTAGCCGCCCCGGCTGCACATCCCTTTCGGTCGCGTCCTCGCGCGGGTCTCACCCCCCAGCCCCCACGTCAAGGCGCGACCGAAGGATGACGCGCCGTTTGCGCGCCGCAGCATCCGTCGCGCCCGTCGCACCCGTACCGAGCAGTTCAGTCGCGCCTTGGCGTGGGTATGGGTGCCTGAAGCCCACAGGAAGGCGCGACCGAAAGGCGGGGCCAGACGCAGAACCGGCCCGGATGCTGCGAGCCGGCCAAAGCCTCAGCTGAGGCCGCTGTAGGCGTGGAGACCCTTGAAGAACATGTTCACGATCGTGAAGTTGAAGATCACGGCGGTGAACCCGACGATCGACAGCCACGCCGAGCGTGAGCCGCGCCAGCCGCGCGTCGCGCGGGCGTGGATGTAGCCGGCGTAGAGGACCCAGATCACGAAGGTCCAGACTTCCTTCGTGTCAAAGCCCCAGTAGCGGCCCCAGGCGTCGTTGGCCCAGATCGATCCCGCGATAAGGGTGAAGGTCCAGAAGACGAAGCCCATGATCGCAAAGCGGTAGGCCAGCGATTCGAGTGCTTCCGAGCCGGGAAGGGTCCGTAGGAAGCCGGGGCCCCTGCGCACCGTCGCGCCGGTGCCGACGGCGGCGATCGCTCGCTGCTCGCGGCGCGCCTGCATGAGCTGCAGCACCGACAGGCCGAACGCGATCGCGAACAGTGCGGTTGCCAGCGACGCGACGAACACGTGGATGACGAGCCACACGCTCTTGAGCGGATCGGCCAGCGGCACGACCTCGACATAGAACGTGAACGGCAGCGATGCGCCGCCGAGCATGAGCACGACCATGCCCGTGATGAGCGATCCGAGGAAACGGAGGTCGTAGCGGAAGAGCACCCCGAGGTAGACGGCGACGATCAGCATCGTTCCCGTGAGCGCGAACTCATACATGTTCGACCACGGCACGTGGCCGGCGACGATGCCGCGGGTGATGACGCCGCCGAGGTGGAACAGGAAGGCGAGCCACGTCAGGCTCGTTCCGATGCGCGCCCACAGCAGGCGCGTGCGGCGCCCGGGCGCGGCGTTGAGGTTCTCCTCGGCCGCCCGCCCTTCGGCGCGAAGCTCCTCGACAGCGGATGCCGCATCCGCTGCGCCGTCCACGGATGCCGCGCCGGCACCCACCGAGACGAGCTCGCGCTGGCCGGAGCGCTCGACGGCTACCGCCGAACGGCGGGACAGGTCAACGACGTACGCGATGAACGCGAGCGCATAGATCGAGATGGCGGTCCACACGAGGAGGAATGAGACCGACTCGAGAGACAGCGCTGAATCGACGGGCATGGTGCCAGTTTACGTGCGCTCGTCCGGGCTACGCCCCGCGAGCGCTGCACCGTGGTCCCGGGCGAATCGCTCGACCGTGGCATCCAACGTCGGGTCCTCGCCGCGCGCGAGCCCCGCGTACTCGAGGCGCACGTTAGAACCCTGCACAGTCGCCTT
>NZ_JASBSF010000192.1 GCF_030149085.1 Microbacterium sp.
GTTCTCTTCGCCGAGCACGATCGGGGGGAGCGCAACCGGTGCCGACGACGATGGCCCGAGGTCCAGGGGTCCGATGACGATCTGCTCGGTGGTCGGCGCCGTGCCGCGCGCGTCCCTCGGGCGGCGACGCAGCAGGATGGAGCCCGCGCGGCTGAAGGCGGACCGTGGCCGTTTGGGTGTCTCGAGGGTGTCGGTTTCGGTCTGCGGCGGACGCGGCTCAGTCGGTTCGACGATGGTCGTATCGATCACAGCCACAGGTCTTTGGGGAGAGGCGGCGCGAACATCGAGCGCGGCATCCCGCGCGAGCGGTCGCAGGTCGACCGGGGCGAACTCGATGTCTCGGCGCTCATCGAGCCGGGCGAGGGCGAGGAGGTCTTCCACGAGCAGGCCCATGCGCATGGCCTCTTTCTCGATCCGCTCCATCGACTGGGCGACGTCGTGGTCGGTGCGGATGGCTCCCATCCGGTACAGCTCGGCGTAGCCGCGAACCGTGACCAGGGGCGTCCGCAACTCGTGCGACGCGTCGCCGACGAACCGGCGCATCTGGCGCACCGTGGCATCTCGCTGGGCCAGCGCTGCGTCGATGCGCCCGAGCATGGCGTTGATCGCGGTCTTGAGTCTGCCGACCTCGGTGCCGGGGGCGATGTCTGTCATGCGCTGACCGAAATCGCCGGCCGCGATCTCCATCGCCGTGTTCTCGACCTGGGTGAGGCTCCGGAACGCGAGCGTGACGAGCAGCCGGATGGCGATGGCGCCGAGCACGACGGTGATGACGGAGAGGATGCTGTAGATGCCGAGATAGGTCGCGAGGGTCTGAGTCACCGTTGTGAGCGGAACCGCGATCATCTGCGTGTAGAAGACCGTGGTGCCCTTGACCTCGATGAGAGCGGATGCCGCGCGGAATTCTGTGCCGGGGATCGTGCCGGGGATCGTGAACGGTTCCTGCTGCTGGGTTACCGAGGTCTCGGTCGGCAGGTATTCCGCGGGAAAGTCAGGTTCATTGATCTGGCGTCCGCCGCCGGCGCTCGCGATGAAGTCGCCATCCTGGTTGTAGATGGCGACGAAATAGTCGGTCGGAACAGACTCGGCCTTCGGAACGAAGGCTGGATCAGCGAGAAGGTCGATATCGAATAGTGCACTCACGCCCGCGCCTGCGAGCTGCGACACCTGCGTGTCGACGCTCGCCAAGAGTTGGCTGCGCAGGAACACCGTCGTGCCGATGCCGGTCGCGATCAGCCCGAGCGCCAGGATCGACACGGCAACGCCTGTCACTTTCGCGCGCAGGCTGAGGCTGCGCCACCACCCGGTGACGGCGTCGGTCTTGTCGGACGTAGTGCTCACACCGACTCTGACGGGTGCCTCACGCCGACTTGCCAGCCTTCAGCATGTAGCCGAATCCACGTTTGGTCTGGATGAGCGGCTCGGATGAGTACGGGTCGATCTTGCGCCGCAGGTACGAGATGTAGCTCTCGACGATGCCGGCATCCCCGTTGAAGTCGTACTCCCAGACGTGGTCGAGGATCTGCGACTTCGAGAGCACACGGTTCGGGTTGAGCATCAGGTAGCGCAGCAGCTTGAACTCTGTCGGACTCAGGTCGATCGAGACATCCCCGACCGAGACATCGTGCGTGTCCTGATCCATCGTCAGCTCTCCGGCGCGGATGACCGACTCTTCGTCGGTCTGCATCGTGCGACGCAGGATGGCCTGGATGCGTGCGACGATTTCATCGAGACTGAAGGGCTTGGTGACGTAGTCGTCTCCGCCGGCGTTCAGACCCGTGATCTTGTCTTCGGTCTCGTCCTTGGCTGTCAGGAACAGGATCGGGGCGGTGTACCCAGCGCCGCGCAGGCGCTTGGTGACGCTGAAGCCGTTCATGTCGGGGAGCATGACGTCGAGCAGGATGAGGTCGGGTTCCTCTTCGAGAACTGCCGAGATCGTCGAGGCGCCGTTGGCGACTGCCTTGACCTGATAGCCGGCGAACTTCAGGCTCGTCATCAGCAGGTCTCGGATGTTCGGCTCGTCGTCGACGACGAGGATGCGGGGTGCGCTCATGCCCCCATTATCGTGATTCCGCTGGTGTGGATGCTGGATATCGCGCGGATCGGCGGTTTCCCCGGGTCACGCGGCGAGTTTGTCGGCATCCAGGATCGTGTAGCTGTAGCCCTGTTCAGCGAGGAACCGCTGCCGATTCTGCGCGAAATCCTGGTCGACCGTGTCGCGCGCGATGAGCGTGTAGAAGCTTGCAGTGTTCCCCGACTGCTTCGGACGGAGAAGCCGACCGAGGCGCTGCGCCTCCTCCTGCCGTGACCCGAACGACCCCGACACCTGAATGGCGACGGATGCCTCGGGCAGGTCCACCGAGAAGTTCGCGACCTTCGACACCACCAGCACGGGGATCTGCCCCTCCCGGAAGCCGCGGTAAAGCTCCTCGCGCTCATCGACGGGGGTGGCACCCGTGATCTGCGGGGCGCCCAGCGCCCGCGCGATCTCGTCGATCTGGTCGAGGTACTGTCCGATCACGAGGGTCTGTTCGCCGGCGTGCCGGGCTACGAGATCCTTCACCACGCCGATCTTCGCGGGGGCGGTGGCTGCGAGCCGGTAGCGTTCGTCATCCGCCGCCGCCGCGTACTCGAGCCGCTCGCCGGCCGGCAGGTCGACGCGCACTTCGTAGCAGGCGGCGGGGGAGATGAAGCCCTGCGACTCGATCTCCTTCCACGGGGCGTCGAACCGCTTGGGGCCGATGAGGCTGAACACATCGCCCTCGCGGCCGTCTTCGCGCACGAGCGTCGCCGTGAGCCCCAGTCTTCGACGAGCCTGCAGGTCGGCGGTCAGCTTGAACACGGGGGCGGGCAGCAGATGCACCTCGTCGTAGACGATGAGACCCCAGTCCAGGGCATCGAGCAGCGCCAGATGCGCGTACTGTCCCTTCCGCTTGGCCGTGAGGATCTGGTAGGTCGCGATCGTGACGGGCTTGACCTCTTTGGCCTGCCCCGAGTACTCGCCGATCTCTTCGGGAGTGAGGCTCGTGCGCTTGAGCAGCTCGTCGCGCCACTGCCGTGCGCTGACCGTGTTGGTGACCAGGATCAGCGTCGTCGTCTTCGTGTCGGCCATCGCCCCGGCTCCCACGAGCGTTTTTCCGGCCCCACAGGGGAGCACGACCACTCCCGAGCCGCCGTCGGTGAACGCGTCGACGGCCTGCCGTTGGTACGGGCGCAGGTGCCAGTCCTGCTCGGCGAGGTCGATCGGATGCGGCGTGCCGGGTGTGTA
>NZ_JASBSF010000204.1 GCF_030149085.1 Microbacterium sp.
GTCGGGCCGTTCGCTTACCCGGACATCGTCAGCCTGACGCCGCCGACGACCCAGCGCAAAACGGCGAGAGCCCGCCTCAGCTCACAACGACGACGTCGTCACCCACGACGCCCCGGCTGTCATCCAACGTGACGGGTAACAGGTGCGGGCAGTCGCGTCGGGGTTCTCGCCGGGCTGCGGCACGCTGTGCGCGGGATCGAGCCGATCCGTGGCGACATAGGCTCGGTTCGAGTATCTGCCGCGCGTCATGGAGACGTAGAGCACTTCCCTGGTCGTGGTGGCTTCGACGAGTGTGTGTGCGGTATCGACGGTGACGCCCTGGGCACGGTGCGCGGTGACGGCGTAGCCGAGGTCGAGGTGCTCGGCAACGTAGGCGGCGGGCAACAAGATCCCGCCCCCGCGCCGCATGGTGGGTGGCCGCACGAAGACCGAGCCGTCATCGCGCACGTTCGTCACGACCCAGCGTTCACCGTTGCGCACCCATCCGTGTGCCGAGCGCAGGCGGCGGTCGTTCTTCCTCGTGATGATCGTGTCTCCCACACTCACGCGGCTGCCGTCGCCCAGTTCGATCTCGCGTTCAGCGGCGACGTAGCCGTGGGCGATGAGGTCGCGGCGTGCCCGCTGGTTCAGTTCGGTGACATTCTCGACGGTTTCTGCGATCAGGATCGTTCCTCGCCCGGCCTGCCGGTCTTCCCACCAGGCCCAGTACGCAGCCTCGGCCATCTCGTCAATGGTGCCGCCCCTAATCCTGCCATGCTCCATATAGGTGTCGATCACGGGGACGCGGCCGTGGCGCAACTCGAGCGAGGCGCGTTTCTCCCAGTCGTGTTTCAGCCGCCACACCTCCGTCAACTCCGGCGTGCCCTCAGCGCGGTCGTTCACGATCAGGGTGAACGCGCCGCCCACGCCGACCGACTGCAACTGTGCCGGGTCACCAACAAGCAGCACTTTCGCTCCGACCCGCTCAGCCTCACGGGTGATGAGGTCGAGCGAGTGCGTACCCGCAAGCGACGCCTCATCAAGAATCACCAGCTGACCGCGTGTGAAGGTCTGCCCGGTGCGCTCGAACACTTCCCGCCATTTCGCGGTGTTATCGGTCGGGACGCCGAGTTCATCAGCGAGCACTCCTGCCGCGACTGCTGACGGGGCAAGCCCAACCACTGACCCCTCACCGTGCTTCCATTCCCAGGCACGACGCAATGCGCCCAGCGTCGTAGTCTTCCCAGTACCTGCAGGCCCCACGAGAACATCGACGGTGCGGCCTGAGACCGCGATCCGGGCGAGTGCGTCGCGTTGGTCGGGGCCGAGCGTGCGCCCCTCATTATCGGGTTCGTTCGCGAAGCGTTCGATCGTGTCGAGCGCGAGCCTGGGGCCGGCCATGCCCCGCGCTCTCGCGATCAGCCGATCCTCCGCCGCAAGCAACGCTGTCGATGAGAACAGTGTCGAGTGCTTCGGCCGGAATCTTGTGGAGCCATCAGCGCGCCGGAACTCGGCGGGTGTGACGGCAAGTTCGGGCGGGGTGAGCCTGAGCGATGCTTGCTCGGCGGCATCCGCGATCATGCCGACGATGACCTCGCGATCCTCGCTTGACGCGAACCTGAGCCACATGGACTGCCGGGCTGCTTCGGCCATGAGGTTCCAGCGTCGCCAGGTCGAACGTTTCTCGCCCACGGTCTCGATCACTTGCTTCCCGAGGGCTGCGATCATGTCGAGTGGTACATCATCGGCGCGCAACAACCGCACGCCCGAGCTTCTGGGGTCGTGTTGCCACGCAACACTGATCGCCCACGCCGTCGCATCTTCACCGAGGATCACTGTTGCACGATCCCGCCACTCGCTCGTGAGGTCATCCAGCGATCGCACGTCTTTCTCGGGGCGTGTTGCGAGCGTGGCCTCCTGCAACAGCTTGATGACCTGAGCCGACGACGGCCTGCGGCCGTGCCGTGCCACGAACTCCGCAATAAGGCGTTCTTTCTCGACCTCAATATCGCGTGCGCGACTCGAGAACGCTTTGATCAATTCCTCCGGCACATCACTGATCGCCCACGACTGGTTCCGACCAGCAGCTTGCTCGCGTGACTCCCACGAGACCCCAAGCAGCCGGGTGAGTGAGTCAGCGAAGATCGCCTCATGAAGTTCGCTCAGCGCGACCGTCGCTGCGTGCAGAGGTCGCCCGTCAAGCGCGAGCCAACGCATGGTCTGGGCGTGCTGCACCTTGTTCGACACCACCACATGCGTATGCAGGTAGGGGTCTTGCAACCTGGAGTCGTAGTGGTCATACGCGGCTGCAACAACCCCAGCGACGTCGAGTTGCAGCACCGCACCGTCAGGGCCGCGCGCTCCTCCCCGTGTTGCAGTGACCTCGCGCTCCATGAACTGCAACACATCAGCTATCGCGGCATGGTGCGCTTCCCAGATGAGTTGTTGCGTGCCCCCATCAGCCACCGCCCACAACACGGATGCTGACTTCGGAATCGAGAAAGTGAAGTCGTAACCAGCGACCGCCTTACGGCTCTTCTTCGCCGCTTCCTCCGCCTCAATCACCGTGACCGCTTCGGCGCGCTGTGATGGCGTGAGTTCAGGATCGAGCGCGGCAATGCGAGCGGCAACGCGCTCATCGAGCGTCTGGAACTGGCTGTAAGGTCGCCCAAGCGCATCACCCGTCACGGGATCGCGGCCCATCCCGATGAGCAGTTGGAGTTGCGTCTCGGTCACCGTATCCCCGCCCACAATCTGACCGTCCGCGAGGCCACTCAGGCCAGAACCGAGCCATCTGCCGGGTGGGGTTCCCTCTTCGCTGTAGTAGCGAGTCAACGGGGTCGACAAGGCTCTATCGCCGTCGCCATACGCGACCGACTTCAGGAGGTACTTGTACCCATCGCCCGCCGTCATGCGACGCATCGAAACTGTCATCGGAGGCCACCTTTCACGTTCGATAGGTGGCCTCGACTGCCCCGCGCTACGCGGTCAAATCAGAGTCGAGTCGTGGCGCTTCAGCCATGTTTGCAAGATATGTGAGTCGGAAGATGAGCTCGAAGAAAGAACCCTGCAAACTTCAAGCCGCTCCCATGCTGCTGAGTGTGACAGCGAACCACCTACATTCATCGAGCTTGCTGCGGTACGGCTCTGAGCAAGATCCCCCTCTGCCATCCAACGCTGGCAAGGTCATGACGGAGGCCAAAGCCGTTTGATTAGGTACTCTTAAATCAGCCAAAAGGTAACCTGGCCGCTTAGAGTCCAGTGCAGCTTCTGAGCTGCGTACCACCCGAGACGAATGAACTGAACAGCATTGACACTACGGCCATAAGTTACCGCTCAAGAACAACGGCGAGCCCTTGGCCGACGCCGATGCAGATCGCGGCGACTGCGACTCCTCCGCCGCGGCGCTTGAGCTCGTGGGCGGCGTGACCGATGATCCGGCCGCCTGAGGCGCCGAGGGGGTGACCGATGGCGATGGCGCCGCCGTGGATGTTGAGCTTCTCCGGGTCGAAGTCGGGCCAGCCTTTGAGGCAGGCCAGGGACTGTGAGGCGAAGGCTTCGTTCAGCTCGACGAGGTCAACGTCCGCCCAGGTCCGTCCCGCGCGCGCCAGCGCCTTGTTCGCGGCCTCGATCGGCGCGATCGGGAAGATGTCCGGGTCGACGCCGTGGGCGGCACGTCCGGTAATCCGCGCGAGCGGTTCGGCGTCGAGGGCGTCCTCGGCGCCGAGCAGCACCGCGGAAGCACCGTCGTTGATCGAGGACGAGTTCCCGGCCGTCACGGTACCGTCGGCGGCGAACAGCGCTTTGAGACCGGCGAGCTTCTCAACGGTGCTGCCGTCGCGGATGCCCTCATCGCGCGCCATCTCAGCGCCGGGCACCTGCACGATCTCGGCGTCGTAGCGGCCCTCCGCCCACGCTTTCGCGGCGAGCTCATGCGAGCGGACCGAGAACGCGTCCTGTGCTTCACGGGTGATCCCCCACTCCTGGGCGATCTTCTCCGCGGACTCGCCGTTGGAGATGGTCCAATGCTTGGGCAGGGCCCGGTTTACCATGCGCCACCCGATGGAAGTGTTCCAGAGCGTCTGGTTGCCGACCGCCGGCCAGGGCTTCGGGGACTTCTCGAGAACGAAGGGCGCACGGGACATGGACTCCACGCCGCCGGCGAGGATCAGCTCTGCATCCCCCGACTCGATCGCCCGGGAACCCTGGATCACGGCCTCCACGGACGATGCGCAAAGCCGGTTGACGGTGACGCCCGTGACCGAGGAGGGGAAGCCCGCGAGGAGGGCGCCGAAACGGGCGACGTTGCGGTTGTCCTCACCGGCCTGGTTCGCGTCTCCAAAGATCACGTCTTCAATACGTGCGGGATCGACGCCGGTGCGCTCGACGGCGGCTTTCATGACGACCGCGGCGAGGTCGTCAGGGCGGATCCCGGAGAGCGCACCGGCGGCGCGTCCGAAAGGGGTGCGGACGGCATCGTAGATGAACGTCGAGGTCATGGGGTGAACCGTGGTCTTTCTGTGAGTAAGGTGGGTCAGGCTGCGGAGCGCCTGGAGTGATACGCGGCACGGAACTCGTCAGGGACGGTCCCGGCGCCGGTAGCAAGGTCGGCGGCGAGCTCGCCGAGCAGCGGAGCGAACTTCGCACCACGGCCGGAGCAGGCGGACAGGACGACGATGCCTTCGGCCTCGTCAATCAGAAAGTCGCTGCTGGGCGTGCTGGTGAACATGCACGTCGCTTCCGCGTAGGAATCCGGTTCGACACCGGGCACCCATTCCTTGACGTAGTCGCGAGCTCGTTGCCTGGCCTCCGGCCGGATCTGGCCGGTGCGGTCGAAGATGCTCGGGATTACGGTTCCGCCATTGAAGTGCGCGATCTTGAGGCCGTGGTATCCGGCGTCGCGGCCGCCTGGCAGACCGTAGATGTCGACCGTCTCGTTCTCGTGCATGAACGTCGGCCAAGCCGGATAGGGTGCGCCGGAAGCGCCGGCGTCGCGGTAGGGGAAGTGGAACGCCTGCTCCTCACGCACTTCGAAAGACGGCAGTGAGTGGATGAACCCGGCAGGCAGAGCGAGCGAGTCCAGAAGGGTTGGAAGCCACGGGCCGGCCGCGACGACCACTTTCTCGCCTTCGACGACGTCGCCGACCGTGGATTCGACGCGGAAGCCGCCGGTGCGCCGCTCGATAGAGCTGACGGTCCAGTTCGTGAGCAGTCTGACCCGCCCGGTTGCGGCGGCCAGGCGAACGAACGCCTCGACCGTGTTGCGGGCATCAAGCACTCCAGCGCCGGGGTGATAGAGTACCGCGCCGTCGAAGCCGTACTGCGGCCAGCGCGAGCCCGCCTCCGCCTCTGGCAGTAGCTCATGCTCGACACCCAGCGCGTCCAGGACACGGGCGAGGCCGACGGGATCGTTCACCGCGCCATGGTCGAGGGCGCCGGTGGGTTCGATCAGACGTGCACCGTTCTCCCGTTCGAGTTCGTCCCACAGCGGCTTGGAACGGATAACGAGCCCTGTGTAGAGCTCGCTCGGGTAGGCGTAGCGAAAGATCCGCGCGGAGCCGTGCGAACTGCCGTACGGGTTGGCTGGTGCCGACCGCTCCAGCAGGGTCACGTCTTGCCCGCGTTGGGCGAGACGCCACGCGGTGGCGGCGCCGGCGAGTCCTGCGCCTATGACGATGTACTCGCCCATCTCGCTCCGTCCTTACCGCTTGAACGCGGAGACCCCAGTGATCTCGCGGCCCACGATCAGGGACTGGATGAAATCGGTGCCCTCGTAGGTGTGGACGACTTCCATGTCCGTGAGATGGCGGGCGACGTGGTTCTCGAGCAGCAAGCCGTTGCCGCCGAGCAGGTCGCGGGAATCGCGGCATAGCTGCCGCGCTTTATCGCCAGTGAACATCTTCGCGAGCGAGGCCTGCTCGTTGCTTAGGCGGCCTTCGTTCTGCAGGGCGCCGGCACGGAAGCAGACCAGCTGCATCGCTGTAAGGTCAGCGAGCATGTTGGCGAGCTTGTTCTGGACGAGTTGGTAGTGTGAGATCGGGCTGCCGAACTGGACGCGCTCGGACGCGTACTGCACTGCCGCCTCGTAGGCGGCGGTCGCGTGTCCCAACGATTCCCAGGCGACGGTGCTGCGGGTGCGGTTGAGCACCGCCCCGACATCGCGGAACGACTGAGACTTTTCGAGTTTGTTCTCGGCGGGGATCCGAAGGTCTTCGAAGGTGATTTGCGCCTGCTGGATCGCGCGCTTGGCGATCTTCCCTTGGATGGCTTCCGCGTGGTATCCGGACGGGTAACTGCCGTCCTCGTTCTTCTCCAGGATGAACGCCTTGACCTTGTCGTCGGCGGTGTCGCGCGCCCAGATGATGACGAGATCTGCGACGTGGCCGAGGCCGATCCACCGCTTCGAGCCATTGAGAACGTAGTGGTCGCCGTCGAGGCGGGCGCTGGATTCAAGAGCCACGGAGTCGGAACCGTGATCGGGTTCCGTCAGCGCGAACGCGCCGAGCTTCTCGAGCTTCGCCATCTGGGTCAGCCAGCGCTGCTTCTGTTCGTCGCTGCCGAGTAGGTTGATCGTCCCCATCGCGAGGCCGGAGTGCACGGCGTTGAACGTGTTGATGCTCCCGTCACCGCGGGAGAGCTCCATGGCGACCAGTCCCGCCTGCAACCGGGTCAGGCCTGGGCAGCCGTACCCTTCGATCGCGGTGCCGATGATGCCAAGCTCCCCGAACTTCGGGAGGATCTGGTACGGGAAGTCCGCCTGTTCCCAGTACTCGTTGATGATCGGGGTGACCTCAGAATCGACGAAGGCTCGCACCTTCGCGACGAGCGCGCGATCCTCCTCACCGAGGTAGTCCTCGACGCCGTAGAAATCCACGTTGACGCCTGACCTGTTGAGTGCACTCATGCTGTTGCTTCCTTTGCTGAGATCGATGCGAGCGGCGAGGAGCCCGCGAGCCAGCGCCGCACCAGCTCGGTATCTGCGCCTAGCTCGGGGGGCGCCTTGTCGTAGGTCGCCGGGGTCTGTGAGAAGGTGATGGGGTTGCGGATCCCGGACAGAGAGTCATCCCCGGATCCGGCTTGAATGATCGGATCCAGGCCGATGCGCTCGGCGAACTGGACACCGGCTGCGACGTCCTGGATCGGCGCGCACGGGATCCCCGCTGCGGTGAGCCGTTCGAACCACTCCGTGGCGGTCGCATGCGAGAGCGCGGCTTCGAGTAGCGGACGCAGATCGAGTCGGTTGCGGCTGCGGTCGGGCGCGAACGCGAAGCGCGGATCCTCGACGAGTTCAGGCGTGCCGAGCTCCCGGCAGAGCACCCGGAACTGCCTGTCGTTGCCGATCGCGAGCACGATCTCCCCGTCTCCGGTGGCGATCGGCTCGTAAGGGTAGATGCTCGGATGCTCGTTGCCCATGCGGGTCGGAACGACGCCTGCGATGGCGTAAGCGCCGGTCTGGTTCACCAGGCCCGACAGTGCCGAGCTCATCAGATTGACCTCCACCCGCTGCCCTTCACCGGTCACTCGCCGGTGGTTGAGGGCGGCGAGGATACCGATGCAGGCGTGCATACCCGTGAACACATCGACGACCGCGACGCCGGCACGGAACGGCTCGGTCTCCGGCGCCCCGGTGAGACTCATGAGCCCGGAGGCAGCCTGGACGAGCAGGTCGTATCCAGGAAGGCTCGCCCCGCCCGCGGTACCGAACCCGGTGATCGAGGTGAAAATCACGTCCGGGTTCTGAGCCGCCACGCTCTGATAGTCCAGCCCGAACTTCTCGAGACCGCCGGGCTTGAAGTTCTCGATTACGACGTCCGCGCGAGCTGCGAGCTCGCGTGCGGTCGCGAGATCCCCGGGGTCGCTGAAGTCCAGTTCGATCGACAGCTTGTTCCGGTTGATCGAGAGGTAGTAAGTCGACTTGCCCTCATGCTCCGGCGGCATCCAAGCACGGGTCTCGTCCCCGATCGGACTCTCGACCTTGATGACGGTCGCCCCCATGTCCGCCAGCAGCATAGTGCAGTAGGGCCCGGCCAGCACCCTGCCGAAGTCAGCGATGATGGTGCCGCTCAACGGCCCCTGCCCCGAACGCGCGAGTAGTTCTTCAAGTCTGTTGTGATCTTCCACCGTCTACCTCGGGACCGTTCTTCCGTTGAACCGTTTTCGATGTTTTCACCTTGTCAGGCGCGATTAGTGCACGTCAAATACCTATTTTCACGTTATTGATACCTTCAGCACATATGTCCCTCTCCAATCGTTCGTCGCACTGAGACCTGAAATGAAGCAAATACGACACGATATATGATCCTCGTGCTATCATTGGCGAGTGGAAATTCAGGACCTCAGAGCATTCGTCGCCGTCGCGGAAGAACTGCACTTCGGGCGAGCGGCCGAACGCCTCCATTTGGCGCAGCCTCCGGTAAGCCGCACCATAAAGGCACTGGAGAAGGAACTGGGCGCGGAGCTGTTCCACCGCACGACGCGCTCCGTGGAGGTCACTGCGGCCGGGGAGGCTCTGCTCGGCCCGGCCCGCCGCATTCTCAACGAACTCAAGCATGCCGCGCACGATGTGCGCGCCGCTCAGAGCGGCGAACTCGGGCATGTCGGTATCGCCTTCGCTGGCGCCTCCACACAGATTCTCGTCGGCCAGCTCTCCCGCGCTGCGCGTCTCAAACATCCAGACCTATCCCTCGAGCTCTCCAGCCAGAACTTCGCCCAGCCCGCCATCAACCGGCTCCTGAACGATGAGGCGGACATCTCCATTGGCCGCTGGGACTACGTCCCAGCCGGCATCAGAACCCGCACTCTGATCAACGAGCAACTCGTCGTCGCCGTCCCGAAGACCCACACCTTGGCCGGCGCTGACTCGGTCCACATGGATCAGCTCTCCGCCGACTACTTCGTGACGCTCCCCCCGCAGCCCGGATCAGTACTTACAGACCGGCTGCTCCGACTCAGCCACGCTGCCGGCTTCGACCCCCTCATCGCGCAGGTCGCCCCCGACACCTGGACGGCGCTGTCACTCGTCGCAGCCGAGGTCGGCATTCATCTCACGATCTCATCGGTCGCAGAGAACACCCACACCGACGGGTTCTCCTTCCTCCCGGTCGCAGACCCATTCGACGAGGTGCTCCTGCGCATGGCCTGGCGCGCCGATTCGCGGAACCCCGCACTCGCCACGGTGCTGGCACTCGCCGACGAAGTCCTGTAGGCGCCGCCAGCTGTACTGCGCGCATACCCAACTGCCTCACCGGTCGGCGGCCGCCTCGATTCCTCTGAGCTAATCGATCTGGATGGTCGTGGGCGCTTCGCCGGAGAAGTCGAGCTTCGGGACGGACTCACTGAGACCCGGCGTCTCGGTAGCGGCGATGGTCAGCCAAATGCAGCCGACGAGTCAGGTCGAGGGCTCCAGCGACGTCCACAGCCAGACCGTGAGCGCGAACCCGATCAGCGGGCAGACCAGGTGCAGCAGGACGCCTCCCTTCGCGCGGTTCCCCGTCCTGTCTTTCCGGAGGAACTCGTCCTTGATGGCTGACAGGTTTACCATCGCGAACGCCGCGAGGGCGCCGAAGCTGATCATAAACTCCGCCGTATTCAAGTCGAGTACCAGGCTGGCCAGTGCGAACACCGACACGACGATCACTACGACAAACGGTGTGCTGAACCGGGGTGCAGCTTGGTGAGCGGCCGGGGCAGCAC
>NZ_JASBSF010000208.1 GCF_030149085.1 Microbacterium sp.
GACACAATCAGCACAGGGGGGTCAGAATTGGGCCGGCGTTGACACGTGGTCACTCTCCGTCGAGGAGCAGTTCTACCTCGTCCTGCCCGCCGTCATGGGGGCGCTCCTGTGGGTGGCAGCGAAGAGCCGTCGACGGGTCGTCGCCGTTCTCCCCTTCGTGGGCTTGGCGCTCCTGGCAGTGGTGTCGATCTACTCGACACGGCTGGGAACCGCCTTCCCCTTCGGTTACTACGGACCGTTGCCCCGGGCGTGGGAGTTCCTGGCTGGCGCACTGCTGGCAGTGGCCGTGGGACTCGTCCGGCGCCTCCCCAACCTCGTACTCACACTGCTCGGGATCGCCGGCGTCGCCGCGATGGCGGCGAGCTTTGTGCTCATCACACCCGACACACCATTCCCCGGCAAGTGAACGATCCTGCCGGTGGCAGGCACGGTCCTGGCCCTCGCCGCGGGGCGCGGTGCGCCGACTCTGGCCTCGAGGCTCCTCGGCACCGCCCCGATGGTGTGGATCGGGGACCTGTCCTACTCCCTCTACCTGTGGCACTGGCCCTTCATCGTCACGGCTGCGGCCATCTGGCCATTCTCGACCGCGGCCCCAGTGATCGCTGGGCTCGCATCGGTGATCCCCTCCTACTTCACCTACCGCTACGTGGAGCAGCCGTTCAGGGCGCAAACGGTCACCGGCGCCAAGGGCGTGACGCGTCTGGTCGTCGGCATCCTCGCTCCGCCTCTGGCGGTGGCCACCGCTGCTTGGCTCGCCCTCGCACTGCTGGTGCAACCCGCCATGGCCCCGGGCGGGGCCTTGGCCTCCCGGTTCGGTTCCGTCGAATCCGCCGACGTTGACCGACAACTCCTTCCATGCCGGGACGAGGCAATGGCTGCGCTGAGCAATGGGCTGTGTGGCACCACCCTGGACGGTGAGGCGTCGGTGCTCCTCATCGGGGACAGCCACGCGGAGCACCTCCTCCCTGCTTTCGAGGCACAGTTCCCAAGACAAACATGGCTCTTCGTACCTGAGCGTGGGGTGAGCGTGGATCCGACGGCGGGCGTGTCGGCGGGGTGATGGGCGTCGAGGCCCTCAAGAATCGGGGTTACTACACCACCTGATCTTCAAGGACCTCGACGATGCCCGATTCTACTTCCTGCTGCCGTGCCGGCGGCGGCTACTGTCAGCGCTGCGACCTTCTGCTGGGCCTGCCCGGGCTCCACGTGGTCGGCGTCCAGCGCGACGACGCGGGGCTTCGGGTTGAGGTCGAATCCGTCCGGCCGGAAGTGATGGGCTGCCCCGCCTGCGGCGTGATCGCGCATGCGCATGGCCGGCAGAGGGTCGAGCTGATCGACGCGCCGTGCTTCACGGCGCCGGTGAAGCTGTGGTGGCGGAAACGACGCTGGCTGTGTCCCGAGCCGATGTGTCCGGTGAACTCGTTCATGGAGCAAGACCCCGATGTGGCGCGACCCAGGGCGCTGCTCACCAGTCGCGCGACGTCGTGGGCGATCGGGCAGATGCGGCGGGAGAACGCCTCGGTCCAGGGGATGGCCCGGCAGCTCGGCTGCGCCTGGAGGACGCTGTGGCGAGCGGTCAAGCCGATCCTTGAAGCCGCCGCCGACGACGAGGCCCGCTTCGCTGGCGTCACCTCGCTGGGCGTCGACGAACATATCTGGCATCACGTCTCCACCAAGCCCGTCGACCAGGGCGGCCGCGGCCCGAAGGAGTTCACCGGCATGGTCGATCTCACCCGCGACAAGGACGGACACGTCCGGGCCCGGCTGCTGGATCTGGTCCCGGGCCGATC
>NZ_JASBSF010000209.1 GCF_030149085.1 Microbacterium sp.
CGCAGAGCGCGTTCGGCGACCCTCGGATGTTCCTCGAGCAGGCGGTGCGGCGTCCGCGGCACATCGAGGTGCAGATTCTCGCCGACGGGGCGGGCGAGACCGTCCACCTCTACGAGCGCGACTGCTCGGTGCAGCGGCGCCACCAGAAGGTGATCGAGATCGCGCCGGCGCCGAACCTCGACCCGACGATCCGCGACGACCTGCACCGTTACGCCGTCGCCTTTGCCGAATCGATCGGTTACGAGAACGCGGGCACCGTCGAGTTCCTCCTCGAAACCGCGGGCCCCCGCACCGGCGAGGTCGTCTTCATCGAGATGAACCCCCGCATCCAGGTGGAGCACACCGTCACCGAAGAGGTGACGGATGTCGATCTCGTGCAGTCGCAGATGCTCATCGCCTCGGGGGTGAGCCTGGAGGAACTGGGACTGCACCAGGAGAACATCCGGCTTCGGGGCGCCGCACTGCAGTGCCGCATCACGACCGAGGATCCGACGCAGGGCTTCCGCCCCGACACCGGCAAGATCACGACCTACCGGTCGCCGGGCGGTGCCGGCATCCGTCTGGACGGCGGCACGACCGCGGCAGGGTCCCAGATCAGCCCGCACTTCGACTCGATGCTCGCCAAGCTCACCTGCCGCGGACGTGACTTCGGCGCGGCGGTGCTGCGGGCCCGGCGTGCCCTCGCCGAGTTCCGCATCCGGGGCGTCTCGACCAACATCCCGTTCCTGCAGGCTGTGCTCGAAGACCCGGCGTTTCTGGTCGGAGACCTCTCGACGGCGTTCATCGATGAGCGGCCCGAGCTGCTACGGGGGCGCGAGTCCAAGGACCGCGGCTCGAAGATGCTGAACTGGCTCGTTGACGTCACCGTCAACAGTCCCAACGGCGAAAACCCGGTGACCGTCACCCCCGCACTCAAGCTCCCCGCGGTCGACCTGACCCAGGAGCCGCCCGCCGGCTCGCGCCAGCGACTGCTCGAGCTGGGTCCCGAGCGGTTTGCCCGCGCGCTGCGCGAACAAACGCCGCTCGCCGTCACCGAGACGACCTTCCGCGATGCTCACCAGTCGCTGCTTGCCACGCGGGTGCGCACGAAGGACCTCGTCGCCGTAGCGCCCTACGTCGCCCGCCTCACGCCCGGGCTGTTCTCGGTCGAAGCGTGGGGCGGCGCCACCTACGACGTGGCGCTGCGCTTTCTCGGCGAAGACCCCTGGGAGCGGCTCGACCGTCTTCGCGAGGCCCTGCCGAACGTCGCGATTCAGATGCTGCTGCGCGGGCGCAACACGGTGGGCTACACGCCGTACCCGACGGAGGTCACCGACGCCTTCGTCGCCGAGGCTGCAGCCAGCGGCGTCGACATCTTCCGCATCTTCGACGCCCTCAACGACGTCTCACAAATGCGTCCGGCGATCGACAGCGTGCTGGCAACCGGCACAGCTGTCGCGGAAGTCGCCATGTGTTACACCGGCGACCTGCTGAGCCCCACCGAGGACCTCTATACCCTCGACTACTACCTGCGGCTTGCCGACCAGATCGTTGCCTCCGGTGCCCACATCCTCGCGATCAAAGACATGGCTGGGCTGTTGCGGCCGGCGGCGGCATCCCGGCTTGTCACGGCGCTGCGTGACCGCTTCGACCTGCCCGTTCACGTCCACACGCACGACACCGCCGGTGGGCAGCTCGCGACGCTGCTGGCAGCGTCCGCTGCCGGTGCGGATGCCGTCGACGTGGCGGCCGCACCGATGGCGGGAACCACAAGCCAGCCGTCCCTCTCGGCGCTCGTGGCAGCCCTTGCCAACACCGACCGCGACACCGGAATCGACCTGGCAGCGGCATCCGATCTGGAACCGTACTGGGAGGCCGTGCGGCACCTGTATCGCCCGTTCGAGTCCGGTCTTCCGGGGCCCACCGGCCGGGTCTACCGGCACGAGATCCCCGGCGGGCAGCTGTCGAACCTGCGCCAGCAGGCGATCGCGCTCGGACTTGCCGAAGACTTCGAGCTCATCGAAGACCTGTACGCGGCGGCCAACGACATCCTGGGGCGCGTTCCCAAGGTGACCCCGTCGTCGAAGGTGGTCGGTGATCTCGCGCTTCACCTCGCCGCCGTCAAGGCCGACCCGGCCGATTTCGCAGCGAACCCCGAGCGTTACGACATTCCCGACTCCGTCGTCGGTTTCATGGCTGGCGAACTGGGCGACCTGCCGGGCGGATGGCCCGAGCCGTTTCGCACCAAGGTCCTGCAGGGGCGTGAGCACCACGTCGGATCGGCGCCGCTGGGGGCCGAGGATGCCGAGAAGCTCGCCCGGTCATCCGACGAGCGGCGCGCAACCCTCAATCGGCTGCTGTTCCCGGCGCCGACCAAGGAGTTCGAACGCGTTCGCGACACGTTCGGCGATGTCAGCGTGCTCGACACCGTCGACTATCTCTACGGACTTGAACACGGTGCCGAACATGTCGTCGAGATCGAGCGCGGTGTGCAGTTGTTCGTGGGTCTGGAAGCGATCGGTGAGGCCGACGAGAAGGGCATGCGAACGGTCATGACCACGCTCAACGGCCAGCTTCGCCCCGTCTTCGTGCGCGACCGCAGCATCTCGGTCGACGTCCGTCAGGCCGAGAAGGCCGATACGTCGAAGCCCGGCCAGGTTGCTGCACCGTTCGCGGGTGTCGTCACGCTGAAGACCGCTGAAGGTGACCGGGTTTCCGCGGGTCAGCCGGTGGCCTCGATCGAGGCGATGAAGATGGAAGCTGCCATCACATCACCCGTCGACGGCGTCGTCGAACGCCTCGTGATCGGGTCGCCGCAGCAGGTCGACGCTGGGGATCTTTTGCTCGTCGTGCGACCCGCCGGATAGCCTGAGAGGTGGCGCATCGCCGCCACAACGACGGCAGGGAGAGCACGTGGCAGATCGATCGGACCCGGAACGAGCGGAGACCGAAGAGCACGGCATCCTCGACGAAGAGCGCGTGGACACCTCCGGAATCTTCCTCGGCGGGTCGACCGCGCAGGTCGATGTGACCCTTCCGGTGCCCGCCGATGACGACGACGCCATCGACGAGGACTTCGACGAAACGACGGGGCGGGGACGCATCGCGGCCGACCTCGGCGCCCCCGTGCACACCGACACAGCGGAAGCCGAGATCATCGAGGACGTCGACGACACCGCGGTGCACACGACAGATATCGACGACACCGACACCCACGACACCGACACCCACGACGCCGACATCGAGGATGCCGTGGAGGACGCACTGGAGGACGCCGTGGCAGCCCACGAATCCGAGCCCGCGGCCCCCGCCAGCCGAATCGCTGTTCCCGTGGCTCAGCCCGTTCGCGCGGTGGAGCCGTCGCCGGTGGCCTTCGACGTGACGCTTGCTTCGAAGCGGTTGGGTGAACTGGAGGTCAGTCGCGAGGGCGCCGATGTGCTCACCGCCGACCGTCTGCTCGATCCGCACTACGTGGCGAAGGCGGAACCCGAGGGATTCTGGCAGAGTGCGCTGTACCGGGCATCCGGCACGCTCATCAACGTCGGCGACAGCAAGAAGGCCCGCGAGCGCAAGGAATTGAGCAAGCGCATCGCGGCGCCGCTCCCGGGCGGCGCGCGCTTCGTGCCGGTCCTCAGCCGCAAGGGCGGAGTCGGCAAGACCACCGTCACGACGCTCCTCGGGATGGCGCTCGCTGATGCGCGCGACGACCGTGTCGTGGCCGTGGACGCGAACCCCGATCGTGGCACGCTCGCTGAGCGCATCGCCCGCACCAGCGGCAAGACGATCCGCGATCTGGTGCGCATCAAGGATGAGGTCGTCGGTTACAACGACCTTTCGACGATCGTCGCGCGCGACGAGACGCGCCTGGACGTCCTCGCCTCGGATGCCGACCCGCGCGTCTCCGAAGCTTTCGGTGACGACGACTACCGCGCCGCTGCCGAGGTCGCCGCGCACTACTACTCGGTCGTGCTCACCGACACCGGAACCGGCATCGTGCACTCCGTGATGTCGGCAACCCTCGAACGCGCCGACTCTTTGGTGGTGGTTGCAGGTCTCAGCATCGACGAGGCGCGCCTGGCGTCCGAGACTCTGACGTGGCTCGAGACCAACGGTTACGGCGATCGCGTCCGCAACGCCGTCGTCGTGCTCAACACGACGCGCCCCGGTTCGCCGCTCGTGCGGGCCGACGAGGTTGAGGCCCACTTCCGTACCCGCGTTCGCTCCGTCATCCGGATGCCGTACGACTCCCACATCGCGTCGGGAGCCGCGATCGGCTTCCACGAGATCCACCCGGCGACTCGGGAAGCTGCCCGTCAGCTGGCCGCAGCGGTCGTTGAGTCGCTGCGCGTTCCGGTGACGGTCTGAGGCTCGAATGGCAGTTCGTCCCATCCGGGTGTTCGGTGACCCCGTTCTGAAGTCCCCGAGCACCCCGATCGAGCAGATCGACGAGGGCACCAAGGCTCTGGTCGCCGACCTGCTCGACACTGTCGCCCTGCCGGGGCGCGCGGGTGTGGCCGCCCCCCAGATCGGCGTGGGCGTGCGGGCGTTCAGCTACAACGTGGACGGCGAGATCGGGTATGTCCTGAATCCCGTGCTCGTCTCGGTGTCGGGGGAGCCCGAGCTCGTGGGTGAGGGATGCCTTTCGGTGCCGGGCCTGTGGCACGCAACGCTGCGCTATCCGCACGCTGTCGTTCACGGCATCGATCTCGATGGCAATCCCGTGGTGCTCGAGGGTGAGGGACTCATGGCTCAGGCGCTGCAGCACGAGACCGACCACCTCGACGGGACGCTCTACCTCGACCGGCTGGACCCCGCGCGTCGCAAGCAAGCGATGCGCGAGGTCCGCGAGTCGGACTGGTTCTAGTCCCGCCAGACGGTGGGACCGGTCAGGACAGCGACAGGTTCGAGGTCGAGACCGGCACCGAGTACAGCTCCTCGATGTGGTCGCCGAAGTCGGCCATGATCACATTGCGCTTGATGCTCATCTTCGGAGTCAGGTGACCGCTTGCCTCGGTCCACTCCGTGGGCAGGATGACGAACTTGCGGATGGACTCGGCGCGGGAGACGAACGCGTTGGCGCGGTCGATGGCCTTCTGCACCTCGGCGCGGACCGCGTCGTTTGTTGCCGCTTCCTCGAGAGAGATGTCGCCCGGGAGTCCGTTGTTGGACAGCCACGTCGGCAGCATTTCGGGGTCGAGGGTTACCAGGGCCGAGATGAACGGCTTCTGGTCGCCGACCACGACCACCTGCCCGACGATCGGGTTCGCCCGAATCGGATCTTCCAGCGCTGCCGGAGCCACATTCTTGCCGCCTGCCGTGACGATGATCTCCTTCTTGCGGCCGGTGATTCGCAGGAAGCCGTCCTTGTCGAAGGCACCGATGTCACCGGTCTTGAACCACTCGCCGTCGAATGCAGCAGCTGTCGCCTCGGGGTTGCGCCAGTACTCCTGGAAGACGTTGATGCCCCGCACCTCGATCTCACCGTCGTCTGCGATTCGCACGCCCACACCGGGGAGCACCGGACCGACAGTTCCGATCCGGGACTTCCCGGGCAGGTTCACCGTCGCGGGGGCCGTGGTCTCGGTCAAGCCGTAGCCCTCGAGGATGTCGACGCCGAGGCTGTGGAAGAAGTGGCCGAGGCGCTCACCCAGCGGCGCAGAACCCGACACGGCATACTCGACGCGGCCGCCCATCGCCTCACGGAGCTTGGAGTAGACGAGCTTGTCGAACAGGCGGAACTTCAGGCCCATCATGAACGGGACCTTGCGTCCTTCCTGCACGTACTTGGAGTGCTCGATCGCGGTGTGGGCTGCGGCTCGGAAGATCTTGCCCTTGCCGCCGGCCGCTGCCTTCTGCTCTGCGGAGTTGTAGACCTTCTCGAACACGCGAGGAACGGCCAGCAGGTAGCTGGGCTTGAACGATCCGAGCGCCGGAAGCAGTTGCTTCGTGTCGGGCTGGTGGCCGGTCTTGACGCCTGCGTGAACATTCAGCATGGAGATGAACCGCGCGAAGATGTGCGCCGTCGTGATGAACAGGAGGGTCGATGCGCCGGGCTTGGCGACGACCTCCTTCAGTGCCTCGGCCGAGTTGCGAGAGAGCTCGACGAAGTTGCTGTGGGTCAGAACACAGCCCTTGGGGCGTCCGGTCGAGCCCGACGTGTAGATCAGCGTCGCGATGTCGGCGCCCACGGCAAGCGACCGGCGTCGCTCGATCTCGTCATCCGTGACGGACTTGCCTTGCTCGACGAGGGCATCGAGATCGCCCTTGTGCATCGCCCACGTCGATCGCACGTTCGGGAGTTCAGCGAGCGCCTCCTGCAGGCGGTCCTCATGGTCAGCGGACTCGCAGATGCAGGCGACAGCGCCCGAATCCGAGAGATTCCACGCGATCTGGGTGGGGGAGCTGGTCTCGTAGATCGGGACCATGACGGCGCCCGCGAAGAAGATCGCGAAGTCGACCAGGGTCCACTCGTACGTCGTGCGGGCGATGAAGCCCACCTTGTCGCCGGGCTCGATGCCACCGGCAACCAGACCCTTCGCGAGTGCGACAACCTGGTTCAGGAAGTCGGATGCGGTGATGTCTCGCCATCCGCTGCCGTCGGGTACGGCGAACAGCGCCAGCTGCGGCGTCTTCTTCACCCGTTCCACGAGCAGATCGGTGACGTTGGCCTGCGGATCGGGGGCCACGACCGCGGGGGTATCGAACTGAACCACGGCAACTCCTTCGGTACCGGTGAAAAGCGGATCGGTTGACCGTCAATGCTACCCGATGAGACTCGATCTCAGGGGAGATGACACCACGTTCCACCCGCACAGATCGTGACGCGGTCCGGGACGAGGTGGTCTCAGCACGAGAGTACGGCGTGACTAGACTTCAGAGGCGCCGGCGACGGGGAAAGGAGCGTGCGAGCGGTGTTCTACTGGCTCATGAAGTACGTGGTCATCGGCCCCGTCGTGAAGGCGATCTTTCGTCCGTGGATCGTCGGTCGTCGCAATATCCCCAAGACCGGGGCCGCGATCCTCGCGAGCAACCACCTCTCCTTCGCGGACTCGATCTTCCTGCCCCTGATGATCGACCGGCCCGTCACCTTCCTCGCCAAGAGTGACTACTTCACCGGCAAGGGCATCAAAGGCTGGGCGACCCGCGTCTTCTTCAAGGCGACCGGACAGTTGCCCATCGACCGCTCCGGCGGGAAGGCATCCGAGGCATCCCTCAACACGGGACTTCAGGTCCTCGGCAGGGGAGACCTTCTGGGTATCTATCCGGAGGGCACCCGAAGCCCCGACGGCCAGCTCTACCGCGGGCGAACCGGAATCGCCCGGATGGCGCTCGAAGCACGGGTGCCTGTCGTGCCGTGCGTCATGGTCGACACCGACACGATGATGCCGATCGGCCAGCGGGTTCCCAACGTCGTGCGCGTTGGCGTCGTCGTCGGCGAACCCCTCGATTTCTCCCGCTTCCACGGGATGGAGGGGGACCGCTACATCCTCCGCTCCATCACCGACGAGATCATGGTCGCGTTGCAGCGGCTGGGGGAACAGAAGTACGACGACGTGTATGCGTCGACGGTCAAGAACCGGGCCGCCCCGCCGCGCTCTGAGGCAGTTCCCGCCCCGATAGACTGAGCGGATGCTCCTCAAGACCGACCCGCTCGACCACTGGCGCACGCTCCCGATCAAGCAGCAGCCGTCGTGGTATGCGCCGGAGGCCGCCGCCGAGGTATCGGCTGAGCTCGCGACACTCCCGCCGCTCGTCTTCGCCGGCGAGGTCGACATCCTTCGCGAGAAGCTCGGCCGCGCCGCCGCCGGGCAGGCGTTCCTGCTGCAGGGCGGAGACTGCGCCGAGACCTTCGCGGGTGCGACTGCCGAGCAGATCCGCAACCGCATCAAGACCGTGCTGCAGATGGCAGTCGTCTTGACCTACGGCGCCTCGATGCCTGTCGTCAAGATGGGACGCATGGCCGGGCAATTCGCCAAGCCCCGCTCGTCGGACACCGAAACCCGCGGAGACGTCACCCTTCCCGCGTACCGCGGCGACATCGTCAACGGCTACGACTTCACCGAAGCTTCGCGGCGAGCGGACCCGGCACGGATGCTGAAGGCGTACCACACTGCAGCATCGACGCTGAACCTCATCCGTGCGTTCACGCAGGGTGGGTTCGCCGACCTGCGTGAGGTGCACAGCTGGAACAAGGGCTTCGCGCAGAACCCCGCGAACCAGCGCTACGAGCGCCTGGCGACCGAGATCGACCGCGCCATCAAGTTCATGGAAGCCGCGGGCGCCGACTTCGACGAACTGCGACGCGTCGAGTTCTACACCGGGCACGAGGGCCTGCTCATGGACTACGAGCGCCCGATGACCCGGATCGACTCCCGCACCGGAACGCCCTACAACACGTCGAGCCACTTCCTGTGGATCGGGGAGCGCACCCGCGAACTCGACGGTGCGCACGTCGACTACTTCTCGCGCATCCGGAACCCCATCGGGGTGAAGCTCGGCCCCACGACGACGCCCGAGACCGCGCTGGCCCTGATCGACAAGCTGGATCCGGAGCGTGAGCCCGGTCGTCTTACCTTCATCACCCGCATGGGTGCCGGCAAGATCCGCGATGCCCTTCCCCCGCTGTTGGAGGCCATCAAGGCATCCGGTGCGGCACCCCTGTGGGTCACCGACCCGATGCACGGCAACGGCATCACGTCGCAGACGGGCTACAAGACTCGTCGCTTCGATGACGTGGTCGACGAGGTGCGCGGGTTCTTCGAGGCCCACCGCGCCGTCGGGACCTTCCCGGGCGGCATACACGTCGAACTGACCGGGGATGACGTCACCGAGTGCCTCGGTGGCTCCGAGATGATCGACGAAGCGGGCCTTGCCACGCGCTACGAGTCACTGTGCGACCCACGACTGAACCACATGCAGTCTCTGGAGCTCGCGTTCCTCGTCGCCGAGGAGCTCGAGAAGCGCTAAGCGCGCTCGGTCGTGAGTCGACAAAGGCGGGCCAGCGAATCAGTTGTTCCGGTTGTTTCCGCTGTTTCCGCTAGATGAGCTGCCCAGCGTGAGCCCCGTGAACGTGACCTTCGACCCAGGAGGTTCGTACGACCCAGCGGCGGGATCCGTGCCCGTCACTGTGTAGAGGTCCCAGAACACCTTCGGCGGCAGCGCATCAGTGCTTACTTCGAAGCCTCGGCCCGAGAGGATCGACACGGCGGAGTTGATGGTCTCGCCGCCCACGTCTGGGACCTCGACCGGCTGAACACCCTTGGACACGATGAGTGTCACTGTCTCGCCGGGCCGCCATTGCCCGCCGTCTGGGTGCTCGGCGATGCCAATGACCTCGCCTTTTGCGATGTCGTTGTCGTACTGGTCGACGCTCTCGTCCGACACAGTCAGGCGCGCGGCTTCAAGAGTTTGGGTCGCGGAGTTCACCGACATGCCGCGGACGTCGGGAACCGGACCCAGCGAAACGGTCAGCGTGACGGTATCGCCCTCGAAGACGGTGCACCCGTTCGTGCAGTCCTGCGGGTCGCCACCCAAGCGTGGAGTGACGGACACGGCAACGACAGTCCCAGCCGCGGCATCGGTGAACACCTCGGCGTCTGGTTCGGTGACGATCAGCTGATAGCCCGACAGCGTATTGCGGGCATCGGCGGCGGGCTGGCCCACGACCGCGGGAAGGTCATGCTGAGCGGGCCCGAGCGACACGACGACTCGCACCGTCGACTCTTTGTCGACGCGGTCGCCAGCCGGGGGATCGGTACGGATGACCAGTCCCTCATCGACCTCGAGGCTGTTCTCACCCACCTGCTCGGGAACCAGGTTCTGGGCCTTGATCGCCGCAGCCGCGCCGTCGTAGTCCATTCCGGCCACGGCGGGGACGGAGACCTGGGAGCCGGGGCCGGACCCGAACCACCATCCGATTCCCGCGGCGAGGGCAGCGAGAAGGATGACGACAGTGACGATCCAGGCGGTGCGCGCACCCTGACGGTTCGCTGATCGCCGCAGGCGTGCCGCGTTGTCGACTTCGGCATGCACGGCCGTCGCGCCGGTAGTGGCGGGTAGGACCTTGGTCAGTTCGCTCGGATCGTCGCGATCGATCATCCCGGTGGTTGCCGCTGTGACGACCTGCGGTGAGATACCGAGGCTGCGCTCGATCTCCCGCAGCCGCTGCAGCATCTCCATTGCGTCGGCGGGGCGATCGTCGGGCTTCTTCTCGGTCGACCACAGCACCAACTCGTCGAGTTGCTCGGGGACACCCGGGTTCTTGACGCTCGGTCGCGGCACCGAGTCCGTGGCGTGCTGGAAGGCGATCTGCATCGGCTGTTCACCGCGATACGGCTGCTCACCGGTGAGCATCTCGTAGAGCATGATCCCGAGGCTGTAGATGTCGCTGCGGGCATCCGCGGTTCCCCGGGTCACCAGTTCAGGGGCAAGGTATGCGATCGTGCCCATCAACTGAGCGCCGGTCGCGGTGTTCGCGGTCGTCGCGCGCGCCAGGCCGAAGTCACCGATCTTGATGCGCCCGTCTTCTGCCAGCAGCACGTTCTCGGGCTTGACGTCGCGATGGATGATGCCGGCACGGTGGGCTGCGGCAAGACCGGAGAGCACGGCATCCATGATCGAGATCGTCTGCGGCACCGTCAGCCGCTTCTCTTCGCGAAGCAGCTCCCGCAGGGTGATGCCGGGGAGGTACTCCATCACGAGATAAGCGATCTCGCCATCGCTGCCCTGATCGAACACGTTCACGACGTGCGGGTCTGCGAGCCGCGCGGCCGCCCGGGCTTCCTGGATGAACCGGCTCTGGAAGACCGTGTCATCGCTCAGGTGCCCGTGCATGACCTTGAGGGCGACGCGGCGCTCGAGGCGTAGGTCGGTCGCGACATAGACGGTAGCCATACCGCCACGAGCGATCCGGGCGCGCACCCGGTATCGGCCGTCGACGAGACGGCCGATCAGAGGATCGGTTTGCGCGCTGGTGCTCACGCACCGAGTCTACGGAGCGGGAGCGGCCCCGCCTGGGAGCGGCTCACAGAAGCGGATGAGCAGTATCGGGCGTCGATCGGTCGCCGCCGCGGTCGGGATGCTGCTCTTGGTGAGATCATGGCTGTCGTGACCACCCCATCTCCTGCAACTGAAACCGCTTGGCTCACGATGCCCGAACTCGTCGAGGTCCTCGGCGAACCGCTCGGCCGCGTGCGTCGACTTCTGGACGAGTCACAGCTCATCGGGTCAAAGCGCCACGGCGCCTTCGCGGTCCCCGCCGTCTTCATCGTGGACGGTCATCCGCTGCCGTCGCTGCGGGGAACGATCATCGTGCTGCACGACGCCGGGTTCACGGACGACGAAGCGATCGACTGGATGCTCTCACTCGATGACACGATCGGTGTGGCACCCATCGAGGCGCTGCGGGCAGGGCGCAAGAGCGAGGTTCGGCGGGTAGCCCAGGCGCTCGCCTAAGAGTGAGGTCTGCGGTTCGCGCTCAGGTCGTGCGCACCGTCGCTGCGCGGGCAAGTTCCCGCAGCTCGCTCACGGAGCGGTTACCCAGCGGTGCGGCCGACAGTGCGCGTTCGGCTGTCCGGGTGTAGTCGAGGATGAGGTCTTCGACCCGCTCCAGCGCTCCGGTTTCACGGATCGTCTGCTGCATCGCCGCGATCTGGTCGGGTTCGAGAGCCGGATCGCCGAGCATCTCATCGAACAGACGGCGTGATCCGGAGCGGAGCCCTTCGCGCGTGTAAGCAACCAGCACCGTGCGCTTACCCTCGCGAAGATCGTCGCCGGAGGGTTTGCCTGTCGATTCGGCGTCACCGAAGACACCCAGGACGTCATCGCGCAGCTGGAAGGCCATCCCGACCGGGTGCCCGAACGCGACGAGGGCGGCCTGCTGCGCTGCGTCAGCTCCGGCGATCGCGGCACCGATGACCAGGGGCTGCTGGATGCTGTACCTGGCCGACTTCAGCGATGCCACCCGCAGCGCGCGCTGGGCGTGGCGATCGTCGGCATCCGTCACGTACGCCGACTCCTCTGCGACGTCCAAGAACTGCCCGATCGTGACTTCGCGACGCATCAGTGCGAACTCCCGGCGACCGGCAGCTGCGGCTGTCGGGGCTGCCAGAGCAAGGCCCTCCTCGAGGAGGTCGTCGCTCCACGCGACCAGAAGATCACCGAGCAGGAGTGCGCCCGAACGACCGAAGCGAGCAGAATCGCCGACCCAGCCGCGCTCGCGGTGGGCGGCTTCGAGGGCGCGGTGAGATGCCGGACGGCCACGTCGCGTGTCGGAGTTATCGACGATGTCGTCGTGCACGAGGGCCGCTGCGTGGAAAACCTCCAGTGCCGCCGCCACGGCCAACACGTCCTCGGTCGGCTCCAAATCGGCGCCAGAGTGCTCCCGAACCGCACGCCATCCGGCAAAGCAGAAGCGTGCGCGCAGCCGCTTTCCGCCGCGAACTGACTCAGCGGCAGCACCGTGGAGGAGGATCGCCTCGTCGCCGAAGAGTTCGGCCTCGGCCTCCCGCGCTGCCAAGAAGTCCTCGACTCGCTGAGAAACTGCCCCGACCGGATCACTACCTATTGACACGGGCCTAGCCTAGTAATCGACGGCGCGCGTAGAATCGTGCCACCGATCCAGCCCGAGGGGGATCTCATGCCACTCTCCGAACAGGAGCAGCGTCTGCTCGACGAGATGGAGCGCCATCTCATGCGCAACGACGCCGATGTCGTTTCGGCGTCCAGCGGCGGTGGTCTTTCCTATCGCAATGTCGTGTACGGCACGATCCTCGTCCTCGCGGGCATCGGTGCCCTCATCGTCGGTGTCGCGATGCAGCTGATCGTCGTCGGTGTTCTCGGTTTCCTCGCGATGATCGCCGGCGTCATCGTCGCCGTTACGCCCGCCAAGCGCGTGGGACCCGAGCCCGAGCGCGCTGACCAGCGGCCCGCCACGACACGGACGAGCGCCAGCTTCATGGACCGCATGAACGAGCGCTGGGACCGCCGCCAGGAAGGCCGTTGATCGGCTGAGGCTCTGCCCTCCACTGCGCTCCACCGCCTGACTCCCCACCTCTCCACCGCCCTCTGACGGGCCATCGAACGCCGACCTCCGGGTCGGCGTTTCGTCGTTAACCGCGTGGTTTCGGCATCCAGTGGATCCCGCCTTCCCGTGAGGATTCGTCGCGCCCTGGCGCGCAGAGACGCGCCAGGGGAGTGCTGTGGCGGGAATGTGGTGACAAAGTGGAGGGAAGTGGAGTAAAGTGG
>NZ_JASBSF010000224.1 GCF_030149085.1 Microbacterium sp.
GTCGGGACCGGATCGGCGTTGACGGATGCCTTGCTTGCGTTCGCTCGTCGAGAAGACAGCCCGGCCCTGTCGCGCGCGATCGATCAACTCGTCGCAGCGGTCGACCGGGGAACGCCCCTCGCTGATGTGCTCCACGCCCACGCCGCCGATGCGCGCTCGGGGGAGCAGCGCGAGCTCATTGAGCAGGCCGGCCGCAAAGAGATTGCGATGCTCATCCCGCTTGTCTTCTTGATTCTGCCGGTCAGCGTGCTGTTTGCGATCTTCCCCGGCGTCGTGATGCTCGACCTCGGATGAGTGCCCACCAATAGCGATAACCGAACCGAAGGAGATGATGATGAGACGGATGCTGAACCGCCTGCGCGAAGCGATCGCGCCGCGTGCGGGAACCGATCTAGAGGACGCCGGCGTGGCAGCCGCGCTGCGTGAAGACCGCGGTGACGTACCCGGCTGGGTGTTGATCACGCTCATGACCGCAGGGCTGGTCGTGTTGATTTGGGCGCTCGCGGGTCCTGCGCTGTCGGGTCTGTTCGAACAGGCGATCTCCCGCGTATCGGGGTTCTGAGGCGGCTGGCTGTGAGTGATCGTGGCTTCTCGGATGACGATCGGGGCTCTGCGCCGGTCGAGTTCGTCATGGTCGCCGCCCTGCTCACGGCCCTCACGCTGGGTGTGATTCAGCTGGGCATCGCCACCTACGTCAGAAACGTCGTGCACGACGCGGCGGTCGAGGGGGCCTATTACGGCGCACTCGCCGACACCGCTACCGGCTCAGCCGTCGATCGCACGCGCGAGGTGATCACCCGGGCGATCGGAGCCGAGTACGGAACGGATGTCGGCATCCGCGAGGTCATGATCGACGGTCAGCCTGCGGTCGAGGTCACGGTGCGGGCGAGCATCCCGCTCGTGGGCCTGTGGCCGAGCGGCCTGAAGACGGAGGTGACCGCCCATGCTCCGTTGGAGTCGTTCGATCGCTGACAGGTTGCGTTCACGACTGGCTCGGTTTCTGCGCGAGGATGACGGCTCTGCATCCCTCGAGTTCCTCACGGTCGGACTCCTCATGCTCGTGCCGCTCATCTACGTCGTTGTCGCGCTCGGCCAGATTCAGCATCAGGCACTCGGCGCCGAAGCCGCAGCCCGCCACGTCGCGCGGGCGATCTCGCTGTCGTCGGATGCGGCATCCGCTGGCTCCAGCGCCTCAGAGGTGCTGTCGGCAGTGATGGCGGCGTACGACCTGGACGCGTCCGCCACCTCCCTGTCGATTTCGTGTGTTCCGGCGTCGGCATCCTGCCCGACAGCGGGGGCGACGGTGCGGGTTTCGGTCGCAACGCGCGTCTCACTGCCGCTCGCGCCGCCGGTGCTCGGGCTCGATCAGATCGCGAGCGTCCCGGTCGAAGCGAGTGCGGTGCAGCGGATGTCCCGGTTCTGGAGCGGGGGATGAGGACGGTACTGAGGCGGCTTCGCGATTCGGTGCCTGCCGTGGGTGACGAGGAGGGCAGCATCCTGCCGCTGGTGCTGGGGTACGCGATGCTCGCGCTCGCGCTGATCCTCGTGACGGTCGATGCGACGAGCCTGTACCTCGCGCAGAAGCGGCTCGACAGCGTCGCCGATGCTGCGGCGCTCGCAGGTGCTGATGGTTTCACGCTCACGATCGCGAGTGGCTCGCCGCGGGCGGAGCTCTCGTCGGGCGACGTGTACGCGCAGGCAAGCGCGCTGCTGGCGCAGTCGGATGCCGACGCGAGTCTGGTCTCGGCATCCACGCCCGACGGTGTGTCGGCTCGCGTCACGGTTGCGGGACAGTGGCACCCGCCGGTCTTCAGTCTCTTCGTGCCCGACGGTGTCTCGCTCCAGGCCACCGCCACCAGCCGCAACGCCCTGCGGTGACAGTCCTGAAACGTACGTAATGCAGCGAAACGGGAGTACCGTGTGGTCATGACTGATATCCCGATCACGGATGCGCGCGATCGGCTCGCCTCCGTGATCGATGAAGCCCGCCGCGGGACCGTCTATTTGACCCGACGTGATAGGCGAGTTGCGGCGATTGTTGACCCAGAGACCCTCGCCCAGCTCGAAGCCGACGCCGAGGAACTCAGTGACATTCGCGCCGTCGATGCGGCCTGGGCCGAGACCGAGCGACTGTCCGAGACGCCAATCCCGTGGGAGGACGTGAAGCGCGAGCTCGGGCTGTGACCTACCGCATCGAGGTCCTCCCGGCGGCGGTTCGCGAGATCCGCAAGCTTCCGCCGGAAGCGAAGCGGCGCGTACAAGCCGTCATCGAGCTGCTGAGCGAGAACCCGAGGCCGCCAGCGGCGACCAAGCTGACGGCGCGGCCCGAGTGGCGGGTGCGCACTGGCGATTACCGCGTGCTCTACCGCATCGAGGACGACCTCCTGACGATCGTTGTCGTGCGTGCCGGCCACCGGCGGGATGTCTACGAGAGGTGACTCACTCCGAGTCGTTCACCTCGATGACGATCCGGCCGTCGGCTCCGATGACCCCGGGCCCCTTGTCGGGAGTCGGCGCGGGCGCGGGGATGATCTGCTCATGCTCCCACGCTAACCGTGCGTTCTGGGCTGACGGGTAGAAGAGCTCGTCCATCCCGAAGGTTCCTCCCGAGATGGACGACGACTGCAGTGCTCGGCCCTGCCGCCACGCGATTGCGCCGCCGATCGCGAAGCTCACGGGCGCGAGCGCGAGGGCAGCGATCGTGAGCCACCCCAACACATCCGACATGAGCCGAGAGTACGTCCGTCGCGCGGCGAATGGATCCCCCTCAAGACGGATGCCGCGCGGTAGCGTTCGATCGTGGATGTGTCCCGCCGCTCGCTGATGCTCGGCAGCCTCGCTCTTGGCGTCTCCGCCGCGCTCGCGGCTTGTACTCCGCGAGGCACCGACCCGGGGATCCGTTCGCGAGTGCCGGATCGGCCGACGTCGTTCCTCCGGACGTCCTGGTCGGCGGATCCGTTCGCCTTCGGTTCCTACTCATACCTCGCCCCGAGCGACCTCGGCTCGAGCGCTCGGGAACTGCTCGCTGCTCCTGTGGGGCGCCTCTTCTTCGCCGGTGAAGCGACCTCGACGAGCGCGCCCGCGACCACGACCGGCGCCTGGCAGTCCGGTGAGCGGGCCGCCGCACAGGTGACGGACACGACGGGGCCGGTCATCGTCATCGGTGCGGGGTTCGCAGGACTCGCCGCCGCCCGCGCGCTGGTCGCCGCCGGACGAGAGGTCACGGTTGTCGAGGGGCGCGACCGGATCGGCGGCCGCGCTCACACGGTTCCGTTCGCGGGCGGGGTCGCCGACCTCGGCGCATCCTGGATCCACGGCACCGCTGACAACCCGATAACCCTGCTGGCAGCGGATGCCGGAACCGCCCTCATCCCGTTCGACTACGACAACCAGATCGGCGCCGACGAGGACGCTCTCGATTGGCTGGAAGAGATCACTTGGGAGGCATCCGACGAGGACGATCCTGAGGCACGGCCGATGTCGGATCTGCCTCCCACCACTCTCACCGCGGGACAGACGTGGGCGGTAGCCGTCGAGGTCGCAGGGGAGTACGGAGCAGACCCCGATCGCCTCGCCATCGCCGCCTTGGACGAGGGCGATGAGCAGCGCGGCGGCGACGCCTTGCTGAGCGACGGCTATGGTGCCCTGGTATCCGAGGCGGCCGCCGGTCTCGACATCCGCACGGGATGGCCGGTGACCCGGATCACGCAGGATGCCGCCGGAGTCACCATCACTGCGGACGACGGTCAGACCCTTTCCGGCGCGGTCGCCATCGTGACGGTACCCCTCGGCGTTCTCCAGGCCGGCGCCATCGCCTTCGACCCACCGCTTCCCGACGAGAAGACCGCCGCGATCTCGGCCCTCGGGATGGGTCTGCTCGACAAGCTGTGGCTCGCGTTCGACGAGGTCTTCTGGGACCCTGACGTCGACGTCATCAACATCGTGGATCCCGAGAACCCGGGCGCATGGCCGTTCTGGGTCAATGGCTACAAGGCGTTCGGGCTACCCGTCCTCCTCGGGTTTGCCGGCGGCGCTGCTGCGGAGCGAAACGCGCGGCTGACCGATGACGAACTCGTCGCCAGCGCCATGACCACGCTGCGGACCGCGTTCAGCCCTGGTAGCCGATGAGCCAGCGGACGCCGTACCGGTCGCGGACCATGCCGTCGTAGTCGCCCCACGGGCGCTGCTGCAACGCATCCACGATCTCGCCGCCGTCGGCTAGAGCGCCGAACCATGCGGTCAGCTTTTTCAGCCGAGGCGGTGCCGAGAAGCGAGAACTCGACACCGGCCATAGCCACGGACTCTTCGCCGGCTGCGGCATCCGCGGCGAACAGGGTCACCAGGCCTGAGAGGGCTCCGTGGGCGATCGCTTCCTTCGGTCCGTCCGTGCGCGAGAACTCGCCGAACGTATACAGCTCGAGGTCGCCGCCGAAAACCGACTGGTAGAAGGTCAGCGCCTCTCTGGCGGTGCCGTCGAAGTGGAGATAAGGGACGAGTCCGCTCATGCTGCGTGCCCCCGGGCCAGCGACCGACGGATCAGCTTGTCTCCCTCGACCACGATCGGGGGAATCAGGGCGAGGCCGATCGCGAGCCACCATTGCGCGGCATCCAGCGGCGTCGTCATGAGCAGCGCGTTCATGAAGTCGAGTTCGACCGAGAGGACTGTCAGCACGATCGGGATCCACATCCACTTCAGGGCGTTGCTGATCGGGGCGGCAAGACCGGATGCGGGATCGCGGCGCATCGCGAACCCGGCGAGGACCATGCCCAGGCTCAGCACGACGAAGGTCATCGTGACGGGGACCGACGGCTCGGTCTGACTCGGGGTTCCCGGCGAGAGCAGCATTGCGGCAAGCGCGGCGCCGAAGATCGCGACGCCGTACAGCAGCCACTGGCCGATCGAGCGGGGGTTGGCCAACGGAATCTTCGTGTTCCGTGGCGGCTGCGACATGAGTCCTGCCGGGCTCGGGTCGAGCGTGATGACGAGCACGGGGAAGAAGGTGATGAAAAAGCTCAGGAACAGCACCATCAGTGGTGTGATCGGGGTGCCGTTGTTGATGTCGAAGATGCTCGAGACCAGGAACAGCAGCACGAGCGAGAACAGGCCCGCCATCTGGTAGCGGATGTAGCTGACGATCTTGTCGTAGATCGTGCGACCGAGCCGGATCGCCTCGACGAGCGTGCCGAAGTTGTCGTCGGTGAGGATCATCTTGCCGGCCTGCTTGGTCACCTCGCTTCCCGATCCCATCGCGACGCCGATATCGGCCTGCTTGAGGGCTGCGGCGTCGTTGACGGCATCCCCGGTCATCGCCACGACATCGCCGCGCTCCTGCATGAGGCGGGCGATCCGCAGCTTGTCTTCGGGGGTGACGCGCCCGAACACGTGGAGTTCGGGCAGGCGTGCGGTGAGCTCTTCGTCGCTGAGCGCCCGCAGCTCGGGGCCACTGATCGCGCCGGGGCCGAGGCCCAGCTCCCGCCCGATCGCGGCTGCCGTCACGGCGTGGTCGCCGGTGATCATCCGCACTTCGATGCCCGCCTCGCCCGCGACGCGGACCGCCTCGATTGCCTCGGGGCGCAGCGGGTCGATGATGCCGACGAGGGCGACGAAGGTGAAGTCCTCGGCAAACGACATGGGATCGGTCTTCGCCGCTGCTTCCCGACCCTCGAGGTCGCGCACTGCGATCGCGAGGACTCGCAGGCCGTTGCGGCTGAGCTCGGCGTTCGCCTCCAGGATGCTGTCCTTTGCGTCCGCGATAGGGACGACGCCCTCAGCGGTGACGGCGCGCGAGCAGCGGTCGATGACGACATCCGGCCCGCCCTTCATCGTCGCGAGGA
>NZ_JASBSF010000226.1 GCF_030149085.1 Microbacterium sp.
CCTGCCGAAGTTCGGCTGACGACCCCCTCGGACACATGATCTCCCTTCCCCTGCATCACATCGCCCTGACCGTCGGCGGAGACCTCCTCCTCGCCGGCGACGACACCCCCGACACCGTGGTGTCGGGAACCGTCGACACCGACTCTCGTGCGATCGGCCCCGGCGACATCTTCGTCGCCAAACCGGGCGAGCACGCTGACGGCCACGACTTCGTTGCCGCCGCGATCGAGCGGGGTGCGGTGCTCGCCATCGTCGAGCGACCGCTGGATGCCGCCATCACCCAGATCGTGGTGCCGGGGGCTGTGCATGCCCTGGCGGATCTCGCCCGCTTCGTTGTGGGCGAGGTGCGGGCACGCGGTGCCCTTCGGATCGTCGGGATCACCGGCTCGAACGGCAAGACGACGACGAAGAACATGATGGCGCGCATCCTCGAGGCCGAGGATGAGACCGTAGCGCCGCAGGCATCCTTCAACAACGAAGTCGGTGCGCCGCTGACGATGCTCCGGATCACCGAACGAACCCGCTATCTCGTCAGCGAGTTCGGCGCCAGTGCACCGGGAGAGATCGCGCGTCTTGCCGGTCTCGTCCACCCCGACATCGGGGTCGTCCTCATGGTCGGGATGGCGCACGCCGGCGGGTTCGGCGGCATCGAGTCGACCTTCGTCGAGAAGTCGCAGTTGATCCACGCCGTCCGGCCCGGGGGCGTGGCAGTGCTGAACGCGGATGACCCGCGCGTGGCAGCGATGGCCGGTATCGCCACCGAACGCGGCGCGACAGTCCGTTGGTTCGGGCGAGGCTCGGCAGCGGATGTGCGGGCCGAGGACGTGGAGGTCACGCCCGAGGGAACGCGATTCCGTGCCGTCATCGACGGCGACGAGTTTCCGGTCGTTCTGCGCGTGCTCGGCGAGCACCACGTCATGAATGCGCTGGCCGCGATTGCTGCGGCGACAAGTCTCGGCATCCGTCCCGAAGCCTGCATCGAGCGGCTCCAGGCGATGGAGTTGGCAGAGCGGTGGCGGATGCAGCCGATGGGCTCGGAGCGCGTGCGCATCATCAACGATGCTTACAACGCGAGTCCGGACTCCATGGCCGCAGCGCTTCGCACTCTCGCGCAGATCACTGCGCCCGATCAGCGCACTGTCGCCGTTCTCGGCGCGATGAGCGAACTCGGCGAGTACGCGGGGGAGGAGCACGACCGCGTCGGTCTTCTCGCGGTGCGGCTGCGCATCCAACGGATCGTCGTCATCGGCTCTGCTGCGCGCCGGCTTTACCTCTCGGCGATCAGCGAGGGGTCGTGGGATGGCGAGGCAGTCTTCTTCGAGACAGCTGACGAAGCGTACGACTACCTGATGTCCGAGCTGCGTGAGGGTGATCGGGTGCTCGTGAAATCGTCCAACTCCGCGGGCCTCCGGCACCTCGGCGACCGTCTGGGAGAATCCTTCTCGTGAGATCCCTCCTGATGGCGTCGGCGATCGCCCTGTCGTTCTCGCTCTTTCTCACACCCGTCTTCCTGCGCTTGTTCCGCCGGTGGGGATGGGGCCAGGTCATCCGTACCCCCGACGCGGGAAACAACCCTCAGCACGAACTCAAGCGCGGTACACCCACGATGGGTGGCGTCATCTTCGTCGGGGGGACGACGATCGCGTACCTGATCGGAACCTACGCCGGCGGCAACCCGCCCACGATCTCGGGTTTCCTCGTGCTCTGGATGATGGTGGGCTTCGCGCTCGTCGGCTTCATCGACGACTACATGAAGCTGCGCAGCCAGCGAAGCCTCGGTCTGTCGGGTTGGCGCAAGATCGTCGGTCAGGTGATCGTCATCGTGCCGTGGGCGCTCGTCGCACTTCAGTTCCCGGATGCCCAGGGCCAGACCCCCGCGACGGCCTACGTTTCGGTCTTCCGCGACATCTCGGTGCTGAACTTCCTGGCGTTGCCGGTTGCGATCGGCATCCTGCTCTACATCGCCTGGATCAGTTTCATCGGCGTCGCCTGGTCCAACAGCACGAACGTCACCGACGGCCTCGACGGCCTGGCCACCGGTGTGGGTGTGTTCACGATCGGGGCGATGAGCCTGACGACGTTCTGGCAGTTCCAGCAGCGCTGCGACGGCGCAGACCTCGTGGCCGCCTACCAGCAGGCCTGCTACCAGACGAGGGACCCGCTCGACCTCACGATCATCGCGGCGACCTTCGCTGCCTCTCTGGTCGGGTTCCTATGGTGGAATGCGCCGAAGGCTCAGGTGTTCATGGGGGATGTCGGGTCGATGGCGATCGGTGGCGTGATCGCCGCGGTCTCGATCCTCTCTCACACCGAGATCCTCACGGTCCTCACCGCCGGGGCGTTCATCATCGGATCGGGTTCGGTCATCTTGCAGCGGATCTATTTCAAGCTCACCCGCGGCAAACGTCTGTTCCTCATGAGCCCCTTCCACCACCATCTCGAGATGCGCGGGTGGTCGGAGACCAACATCGTCATCAGGATGTGGATCATCGCCGCGGGACTGGCAGTCACCGGCGTCGGCTTCTTCTACGTTGAATGGCTCGCGCGCACATGACCGGTGAATCCTCCCGGCTGGATGGACTGACCAGCTGGCACGCCGACTGGCGCGGCCTGCGGGTTGCCGTCTTCGGCCTCTCGGTGACCGGCTTCTCGGTGGCCGACACGCTGGCAGAACTCGGCGCGGAGGTTCTCGTTCTCGCCGAATCCGCCGACCCGGCCTATGAGCGCCTGCTACCCGTCATCGGGGTGCGGTCATCGATGGGGTCGCTCAGCACGCCGCCCGCCGAGCTCGTGGACTTCGCTCCCGAGGTCGTGATCGCCTCGCCCGGCTTCAGCCCGACGCACCCGCTCGTGCGCTGGACGCTCGAAAGCGGCATCCCGCTGTGGGGAGACATCGAGCTCGCGTGGCGCGTGCGCGACAAGGTAGTCCGCCCCGGCGGCGCTCCCGCCGACTGGGTGCTGATCACCGGCACCAACGGAAAGACGACAACCACGGGCCTTGCCGCCACGATGATGGTGGCAGGGGGTCTCCGGGCAGTCCCGTGCGGAAACATCGGCACGCCGATCCTGGATGCCGTCCGTGATCCGTCGGGCTTCGACGTCCTCGTCGTGGAACTGTCCAGCCACCAGCTCTGGTACCTCAGCCTGCAGTCCTCGCCGGAACCGGTTTCGCCGCACGCTGCGGTCTGTCTGAACCTCGCCGACGACCACCTCGAATGGCATGGATCCTTCGAGGCGTATCGCGACGCGAAGGCGCAGGTGTACAACCACACCCGCGTCGCCTGCGTCTACAACAAGGCCGACCTCGCGACGCGCGAGATGGTCGAAGAAGCCGATGTCATCGAGGGAGCGCGAGCGATCGGGTTCGACCTCGGCGTTCCCGGTCCGAGCGACCTCGGCGTGGTCGACGGCATCGTCGTGGACCGCGCGTTCCTTGTCGAGCGGCGCACCAGCGCTCTCGAACTCACGACGATCGACGAGCTTCGAGAGCTCGGCCTCGCGGCCCCACACGTCGTTGCCAACATCCTTGCTGCCAGTGCGCTGGCCCGTTCGCTCGACGTACCGCCCGAGGCCATAGCCACTGCACTGCGCGAGTTCCGGCTGGACCCCCACCGGATGGAGATCGTTGCGACAGTCGCCGGTGTCACGTGGGTGGATGACTCGAAGGCGACCAACCCGCACGCTGCGGCATCCTCGCTTGCCGCCTACCCCGGATCGATCTGGATCGTGGGGGGACTGCTCAAGGGCGTCGACATCACCACGCTCGTCTCGACGCGGGGGCGTCTGGCAAAGGCAGCGATCGTGATCGGTGACCAGCGCGATGCCGTTCGGGCGGCGTTCGAGCGACACGCGCCCGACGTTCCGCTGCACGAGGTCATTGCCGATGAGACTGGGGACGTCATGGCGCAGGTCGTAGACCTGGCGATCGGACTCGTGGCCGAGGGGGATGTCGTCCTCCTCGCACCGGCCGCGGCATCCTTCGACCAGTTCGCCTCCTACGCGGATCGCGGTGAGAAGTTCGCTGCGGCGGTCAGGCAGCGAGTGGGAAGGGGCGAACATGGCGACACCGACGCCGATCCGTCCGCTCCCGCAGGAGCCTGACGAGCCGACGCCCAAGCGCGGGCTTGCTGCCCGCGTCTCTCTCGGATCGCTGTTCCGCCCGGTTGCCGGTGAGTTTCTGCTCATCTCATCCACGGCAGTCCTGCTGACGATCTTCGGTCTCGTGATGGTGCTCTCGGCCACCAGCGCAACGGCGACCGCGGCGGGTCAGGCTCCGTACGATGCGGTCATCAAGCAGGCGGTGTTCGCCGCGATCGGCCTGCCGCTCATGTTCATCGCGAGCCGACTGCCAGTGAGCTTCTGGAAGCGGATCGCGTGGCCCGCGCTGATCGTCACCACCGCCTTCCAGCTCCTCGTGTTCACGCCCCTCGGCGTCGAGGATGGCGGAAACCGAAACTGGATCCTCATCGCTGGCATTCAGGCTCAGCCCTCGGAGTTTCTGAAACTCGCGCTGGCCCTCTGGCTCGGCTTCATCCTGTACCGAAAGCGCACGCTGCTCGGCGACTGGCGGCACGTCTTCATCCCGGTGGTGCCGGTGGCCGCCGCCGTGATCGCGACGGTTCTGGCCGGGCACGATCTCGGAACGGCGATGGTGCTGTTCCTGCTCGCCCTCGGCGCCCTTTTCTTCTCCGGTGTGAAGCTGCGGGTGTTCGTCATCCCGCTGTTGCTGGCGATCGTGGCAGTCGCGGCGCTGGCGGTCACGAGCCCGAACCGCATGGAGCGCATCCTCAGCGTCTTCAACACCGACTGCACCGCCGATTACCTCAGCACCTGCTACCAGCCGCTGCACGGTATCTGGGGACTGGCCGGCGGCGGCATTTTCGGCCTCGGACTTGGGAACTCGAAAGAGAAGTACGAGTGGCTGCCCGCGGCATCCAGCGACTACATCTTCGCCATCGTCGGTGAAGAGCTCGGCCTCATCGGCGCGATCGTCGTGCTCGGGCTGTTCGCGATCTACGCGATCGGCGCTTTCCACATCATCCGCAAGACCGACGACACCTTCGTGCGGATCGTTGCCGGCGCGATCACCGTATGGATCGTCGGTCAGGCGCTCATCAACATCGGCGTCGTGCTGCGGCTGTTCCCGCCGCTCGGTGTCCCCTTACCGTTCATGTCTCAGGGTGGCACGTCGCTGGTGTCGGTGCTCGTTGCGACCGGGGTTCTGCTGGCGTTCGCCCGGACGATTCCGGTGACCGCGAGGCCGGCGCCCCGGTCGGCCGCTCGCCGCTGAGGTCGCCGCCCGCCGACGTTCCGTGGGTCGAGATAGGGTCGGACGGTGACGACCTACCTCCTGGCCGGCGGCGGGACCGCCGGGCATGTGAACCCCCTCCTGGCCGTTGCCGACGGGCTGCGCGCACGCGACGCGGATGCCGACGTGCGCGTCCTCGGAACCGCTGAGGGTCTGGAATCACGGCTGGTGCCGCAGCGGGGCTACGAGCTGCTCGTCGTCGACAAGGTGCCGTTTCCCCGGCGTCCCGACCGAACAGCTGCAGTCTTTCCCGGAAGGTTCCGTCGCGCGGTCGCCCACGTCGGCGAACACATCGCGAGGCACGGGGTCGATGTCATCGTCGGGTTCGGGGGATACGCGTCGGCGCCCGCCTACGTCGCAGCCCGCCGCGCTGGCATCCCGTTCGTGGTCCACGAGGCCAACGCTCGTCCCGGGCTGGCCAACCGACTCGGTGCGCGGCGTGCCGCCGGCGTGGGCGTCGCTTTCGAGGGGACGCCGCTGCCGCGAGCGCGATTGGTGGGGATGCCGCTGCGCCGCGAGATCGAGGATCTCGATCGGTCTGCCCTGCGCGGCGAGGGAGCCGCGCACTTCGGACTCGACCCCGACCGCCCGACGCTCCTGGTCTTCGGAGGGTCTCTCGGGGCGCTGCGGCTGAACACGGCCTTCGCCGGGTCCTGGCGCGAGGTGCTGGATGCCGGCTGGCAGCTGATCCATGTCACGGGCGACCGGTCTGACCTCGAGGACCCGGGCGTGCCGGGCTACGCCCTCCGCCGCTATGTCGACCGGATGGACCTCGCTTTCGCTGCGTGCGATTTCATCGTCTCGCGATCGGGGGCCGCGACAGTCAGCGAGATCAGCGCCCTCGGCATCCCCGCCGTCTACGTGCCCTACGCCGTCGGCAACGGCGAGCAGGCGCTGAACGCTTCCTCGGCGGTGGCACATGGCGCCGCGGTCCTGATCTCGGACGCCGAGTTCACCTCTGACGCAGTCCGAGGCCGCATCCTGCCCCTGCTGACGGATGCCAGCGAGCGGGCCAGCATGGCCGAGCGGGCTGCGGAGATCGGCATCTGCACCGGCACCGAGAACCTCATCGCGATGATCGACGAGGTGCTTGCCTGACCGGTCGCCGTTGGTCTAGGCGGGCAACTCGTCGGTTTCGGTGGTCTTGAGGGCCGCGATGATGGCCGCGAGGGCCTGGTCCGTGTCGACGCGCAGGCCACGGACCTGCTCCGCGAAGGCTGCGGCAGCTCGCTGGACCTGGCCGAGAGCGGCGTTCTCATCGACGGACACGAAGGTGCCGTGTCGGCCGCGGGTCTCGATGAGGCCCGTAGCCTCGAGCTCCCGGTAGGCCCGAGCGACCGTGCCCGGTGCAAGGCCCAGGTCGCCCGCGAGTCGGCGCACCGTCGGGAGCCGTGATCCCGGTGGCAGTTCGCCGCTCGCGATCGCTGCAACGTACTGCGCGCGCAGCTGCTCGAACGGCGGTGTGGGCGAGGTTGGGTCAATGACGATCATGCGCCGTCTCCCTGGATGACTGCGACCGACGGGGTCGGCGAGCCCTGATCCTGCGTACGGAATGCGGCAGGGTAGCGCGACGCCGCCATCTTGCCGAGCCCGAAGGAGTAGGCGACCTGAGCCGCGCAGATCAGGAGCGGAGTCCATGTGCTCATGAGCGTTGACAGCTCGGGTGGCGCGACGGCTATCGGTGTCAGGGTGAGCGTTGCCGCAGCCATCCCGAGGGGCAGTGCCGCGGCCATCGTTGAGGCGCTCCGGAGAGTCCACAGCGTGTCAGCGCGGAACAGGTCATCCCACGCCAGCTGAAGGTCATCGCTGGCAACCTGCGGCTTGGCGAGGACGATCTGCTCGATGACGCGCATCACGACGAACACGGTGACGGCGAAGACCAGAAAACCGACGCACCACAGCACCGTGCCGCTCGCGATGCGGTCGGGCGCTGCAATCCGCCACGCGAGCACCGCTGCAACTGCCGTGGCCGCAGCGCCGAGGGAGACAGGGGCGAGGGCGCGGCGCCAGGGCTGCAGGTAGTCCCGTGTCGTGAGCTGGCGCGAGTGTGCGACGCGGGGGATGTTCGCTCGCGGTCGCCGCAGCTGCTCGCGCACGGTTTCGATCACCGTGGAGACCGTCAGCACCCCGATCATGATCGAGAGCGTGATCAGCCACAGGAACAGTGGTGAACCGCCCCACGATGCGCCCCAAAGCACAAAAGGGCTCCACACGATGAGCGCGGTCAGCACGCCCCACATCGAGGCGCGGCCTCGTCGGCCGAGCCGATCGCGCACCCGCGCATAGTTCTCGTCGGTGCCGAACGGGAGTTTCGAGGACTGTGCGTAACGCGCCGCCTGCCCTGCACTCAGCTCGTTTCGCCGACTGATGACGAGGTAGACGATCGGGATAAGGGTGAGTACGCACAGGATCGCTGCGCTTGACCAGATCATGTCGAACTCGAAAGACATGCTTCTTTTGTATCAACATTGTTGCAATGTGTCGATACATTTCCATGAAGGGTTCAGGCGAGCTCGACCTGCACCCGCTGCGGCGTTGGTGCCGTCACGCGCAGGCATGCCACCACGATCCCGACGATCGGCGTCAGGATGCCGAGAACCGCCGCAAGGATTTGCCCGATGATCGGTAACGACACCGCGACGATGAGGCTGATGGCTAGGGCGAGAGATCGGTTCCGCCACGTCGAGGCCCACACGAGCCAGATGATCGCCGCGGCCGGAAGAAGCCAGACCACGGCGCCGATCGGGCGAGGGTTGCCAGACGGGAGCATCGTTCCCCATCCCGTCACGACGAAGACGAGGGTAAGCGAGCCCAGCGCTGCGGCTCCCCACACCGCTCTCTTCTGCGTCGCGGTCCGCCGCGGAGCGCGAAGGGCGAGAGCGAGGATGACGAGGATGCCGCACCCGGCCGCTGCGCGCATGCCGACGATCATCGCCTCGGTGCCGTCGAGGCTCGTGTACAGCGACCCCGTAACCGCGAAGGCGATCCCCAGGAGTGACGTGATGCCGGCGGCAGAAGCGAGAGCGCGCGCTGCGCGGCGCCGTCCATCCACGTCCGCGTCGGTGTCGGCCGTCGAGGCTCGGGGACTGCTGCGCTCGCGGTGGTCGGGCCAGGCGAGCGCGACGATCACGACCGCCCCGGCGGAGACGAGGAGCGTGGTGATCGGTGACATGAGCATGACTGCCACGAAGGGAAGCGAAAGCGCGGCACCCATCATGCTCGTGACGACGATCAGTACCCGCATCCCACGGCGACGCGGGAGCCGGTCGCTCATCGCGACGACGACCGCACAGGCTGCTGCTGTCGATCCGAGTGCGAGGAAGGCAGGAAACAGAGCCGCGAAGAGCGAGCGTGGGTCGCCGGCGTCTGCCTCATCAAAGCCGACGCTCCAGGACGCGAAGGCGAGTGCAGCGCCGGTTGTCGCGATCATGGCGATGCCAAGCGCGACGAGCGTGCGGGTTGGATCGAGATGAAGACGGTGCCGTGCACAGGCGAGCGCGACTGCCCACCAGAGAGCCGGAACCAGGCCGACCTGAAGCGCGAGACTCGCCGTGAGGAGCGAGGAGACATCGTAGGTGAATCCGAACTGGCTTACCGCTGCGACGAGCGCCGACAAGAACAGCGCGGCAACACCGGCGACGCGCGCGGTGGTGGCGTCGAGCCGGGTACCCAGGCCCGCCAGTGCGGCCGCCACGCGCTCACCGCGCGACGGCGCGCGCAGACCGGCTGCATCGGCAGCATCCATCGCGGTGCTCACGAATGTCGCAGCGTTCGCGTCGCGCCACCAGCGCGGGTACCAGCGGACGAGGCGCTCGAAGCGGTCTCGGTCGAGGCTCATGCCAGAGCGCTCCGCGGATGAGTGGGCCGCGGTCTCGCGCCCCCGCCCACTGCGAGGCTCAGCGCGGTGCGTGCGGCGGCAACCCGCTGCTCGAGCTCAGCGGTTTCGCTCTCGAGCTGAGTCCGGCCGTGGGGCGTGAGGCGAAAGTAGCGGCGAGCGCGCCCATCCACGATCTCTTCCCCCGATTCCTCGACGGCGCCGCTGGCAGTCAGGCGATCGAGGGTCGCATAGAGTGTCGCCGTCTTGAGTGAGGCCGTACCCTGCGAAGCCTCGGACACACCCCGAAGGATGCCGTAGCCGTGCTGCGGTCCGCTCGCGAGCGCCGTCAGAATCCAGAAGGCCGTGTCAGGTCGGGAGGTTCTCATGTCGGCGAGCATATGCTCGATGGAGGAATATGCCAAGTGTTGCGACCGAGCCGAACAGCGCGCCGAGGGAGATCCACAGCGGGTCCGACCTAGGATTGTCGGGTCATGATCAGACCCGACCTCAGCCTCCCGATTCCCGAGTCCATCGAGGCAGCGCATTTCATCGGTATCGGCGGCTCGGGGATGTCAGGCCTGGCGGGAATGTTCCTGGATCGGGGCATCCGCGTCTCGGGATCCGATCGCGCCGACAGTGCGGCGCTCCAGGCTCTCGCTGCTCGCGGAGCCCGCGTCCACGTCGGCCATGATGCCGCGCATCTGCAGGATGCGGACACCGTCATCCATACCGGGGCGATCTGGCCCGAGAACCCCGAATTCGTCACGGCGAAGGAACGGGGACTGCCTGTCATCCATCGCTCGCAGGCGCTCTACTGGCTGATCGGGCGCCGCCCGCTGGTGTCGGTCGCGGGCGCGCACGGCAAGACCACCTCGACGGGGATGATCGTCACGGCGTTGCGTGCGCTCGGTGCCGATCCGAGCTTCGTCAACGGGGGAGTCATCGCCGATCTCGGGGTCTCCAGCGGCACCGGTGCTGACGACCTGTTCGTCATCGAAGCCGATGAGTCGGACGGCACGTTCTTGCTCTACGACACCGCGATCGCGCTCACCACCAACATCGACCCCGACCACCTGGACCACTGGGGCAGTCGGGAAGCCTTCGATGCCGCGTTCGCGAGCTTCGCGAACAAGGCGCGCGAGGCTGTTGTTCTCTCATCCGACGACGAGGGTGCGCGTCGCATCCTTCCCCACCTCACCCACCCGCGGGTCGTGACTTTCGGAAAAGCCGAGGATGCCGACGTGCGCGTGCACGGCATCCGTACCGACGGACCGGTGTCGTTCGAGCTGACCCATGACGGGCACACGGTCTCGGCCGCCCTGGCGATTCCCGGAGAGCACAACGCGGTAAACGCGGCGGGAGCCGTGGCTGTGCTCCTGACCCTCGGGCATGACTTCTCCGACGCCGTGAAGGCCGTCGAGAGCTTCGGCGGAACGGTGCGCCGCTTCGAACTGCACGGGATCGAACGCGGCGTCAGCGTCTACGACGACTACGCCCATCATCCGACCGAGGTCGCCGCGGCCCTCGCTGCGGCGCGCACCGTCGTCGGCGATGGGCGCATCATCGCGCTGCACCAGCCCCACACCTACTCGCGAACGCAACAGATGGCCGCGGAGTTCGCCGAGGTGCTCGAGACCCACGCGGATCACACCGTCGTGCTCGATGTGTACGGCGCACGAGAGGACCCGATCCCGGGAGTTACCGGCGAACTCGTCTCAAGTCGATTCGCGGATGCCGACCGCGTCCACTTTGAACCGGATTGGGCCGCCGCCGCTGCCTACACGGCATCGGTCGCGCGGGACGGGGACTACATCATCACGCTCGGCTGCGGCAACGTCTACCTCATCATTCCCGATGTGCTCGCCGCGCTCGGCCGGCAGGGCGCACCGGCGGAGTAGCCGTGCGCCGGCCGACCCCGCTCCCGCCCTCCGGGCCTCCCTCGGGCTCTGACGACAAGACCCCCTCGCCGCCGCAATCCGGCGGGCGGGGGAGGCGCAGTAAGTCACCGGAAGCGGAGGTACCTGCCGGCGCTGAGCTGGCGGCTGAACCGGCATCCGTTTCCGTCGAGAGTGCCGTGACGGAGCCGATCGATCTCCGGGGAATCGCCGGCCCCACGCCGATCTGGCCCCTTGCGCCGGATGCCGACACCGGCCTCCGGGCCTCGAATGCAGCATCCGTCCCTCCGGATCTGTCACCCGGGGGTACCGGAGATGGAGCGCCTGGAGCTGCCGACCCGCTCCCGGGAGAGTCGGACGCGTCGGAGGCGGCCGGGCCCGAAGCGGTCGGCATGCGTGACGTGTGGCGGGCTGCGCGCGCGCGACGGCGCGCGCTCAAGTCCGAGGTGCGTCGATTCACCGTTCGCGCTCGTCGGCGACGCGCCGTCTGGCTGGGCTCCATCGCTGCTGTCGTGCTGGTCGCCCTTGGCAGCGTCGCCGCTGCATACAGCCCCCTCTTCGCGGTCGAGACGATCACGGTAGCGGGGGCTCAGCAACTGGATGCCGCGGCCGTGTCCGACGCGCTGTCGTCGCAGTTGGGTACCCCCTTGCCGCTCGTGGATGAAAGCGCCATCAAAGCGGCGCTCGTCGCGTTCCCGCTCGTCGAGTCCTACACCGTGGAAGCTCGGCCGCCGCATGATCTGGTCGTGCGGGTCGTTGAACGCACCCCGATCGGGGTCATTGCGTCCCCTGCCGGGTACACCCTCGTGGATGCCGCCGGAGTGGCGCTCTCGACCACGCAGACCCCCGCGCCTGGAAGGCCCGTGCTGCAGATCGCGGGCGGGACCACCTCCGAGGCCTTCGAGGCAGTCGGCCACGTACTGCGATCGTTGCCCGACTCGATCATGTCTCAGGTGACGGAGGCCTCGGCGACGACACCGAACGACGTGACCCTCACCCTCGGCGGAACCGGCACCCAGATCGTCTGGGGCAACGCTGACGAGTCCTCGAACAAGGCGGTCGCGCTGGCTGCGGCGATGACGTCGCGGCCGCCCGACACGGTGTCGCGCTACGACGTCTCGTCGCCCTCAGCTGTCGTCATCCAGTGATCTGCTGAACGCACTGGCCCGAGCGGGCGCACGAACGAACGGGATGTGCGACACGCCCCCGCAAGCGCGCGGAATCGGGGGAGTCGACGCTTAGCTTCGTGTCTAGGAAATACATACCCAGCAATACTTTATACCTCCAGTTGAGGTTGAAGGTTGCAGGACACGAGCACAGGAGTCGGCATGAGCCAGAACCAGAACTACCTTGC
>NZ_JASBSF010000227.1 GCF_030149085.1 Microbacterium sp.
CGAGGTGGACGCGCTCGCCGCGGGCGTGGGAGCGCACGATGACCGATCCCGCGGCCTGCGCGATGATCCGCCACGACGCGAGGCCCCGAGCGCGGAACCCCCGCGATTCGCGAGCGATGCGCATCCGCCGGGTCTCCTCGACGATGAGATCCAGGTAGCGGATCATGAAGCCGATGATCGAGGTGAGGACCGCGGGGAGGCGGAGCTGACCCAGCGCCTGCACCATCCGCCGTGGCTCGGTGGTCGAGATGAGGACGGTCGCGGCGCCCACGGCGAGGGTCGCCTTGGCCAGGAGCGCCCATGCGCCCCAGAGCCCCTCAACAGCCAGCGTGAAGGGACCAACCTCGATCGTCGGCCCTGTGGCGATGAAGGGAAGCAGCAGCGCGAACACGACGAAGGGCAGCTCGATGGTCATCCGTCGTGCCACGACCCGGGGTGGCACGCGCGCGATCACCAGCGCTGAGAACACCACCAGCGCGTACACCGCGAAGGCGAGGAACCAGTCACGGGGAGTGGCGACCACGACAGCGGCGAAGGCCACCGTCCCGACTAACTTCGTCCGTGCGGGGGCGCGGTGCAGGAGGGAGGTTCCCTCGCGATGCCCCCAGTCCAGCGTGCTCACCGCATCGCCCTTATCCGGCGCACTGTGTCAGCCGCGCCGTGCGAGACGGCCGAGAAGCCACGCCAGAGCGAAGGTGATGCCGCATCCGACGACACCGACGATGAGGATCGACAGCCAGTTCCCGTCGAGTCCGGCCACTGTGTAGTCGGCCAAGGGTGAGCCCGCCGTCGCACTGTCTTGCGCGGCGCTGCTGAAGCCGACGGCCTCCGCGACGAACTCCAGCCCGTCGGGGTTTGATGAGGCCCAGATGCTGACGACCGTCGCGATCACCAGCGCGATGCCCAGAGCCCAGAGAGTGAAGGTGCGTGTGGAGATCCGGCGCCCTGAGGGGGCGGAGGAGGTGCTCATACCAGTGCCGCCTCTCGGGTCGGGGTCGCTCCGGATCGCTGGAAGCGCGCTCCGTAGACGAGGTCTGGACGAGTAGCGAGTACGGCGGCGACGATGAGTCCGGTGATGATCGCCTCGCCGATCCCGATGAGAGCGTGCCAGCCGACCATCGCAGCAAAGACTGCCTCGATCGGCACTGCCACCTGACCGCCGATCGCGAACAGGCCGACGAACGCGATTGCCGACGCGGGGACAGAGAGCAGGCCACCGATACCTGCGGCCACCGCGATGGCCCATCGGCGTGCAGGCAGCACGCGGACAAGGCCCCGGAACACCCACCAGCCGACGGTGATCGTCACCAGGCCCATGAGCGTGATGTTGGTGCCGAGGGCTGTCAGCCCGCCGTCGGCGAACAGGAGTGCTTGCACGATGAACACGGCGCTCACAGCGAGCACCGCTGTCCACGGCCCCAGCAGCACAGCCGCGAGCGCACCGCCGAGCAGGTGGCCGCTGGTTCCCGCGCCCACGGGAAAATTGATCATCTGCGTGGCGAAGATCACCGTCGCAACGATGCCGACCATCGGGGCCTTGCGGTCATCGGCCATCTCTGCGCGCGAGTTCTTGATCGCCAGGGCGATGGCTCCCGCCGCCACGACCCCCGTAGCAATCGAGACCGGCACGCTGAGGAATCCGTCGGGTACGTGCATCGGCCCTCCTCGGGTGACCATGCGGTCTGGGATTGCGCTCACACTATTGCGACTCAGTCGCATTACGCAAGAGTCGAAATCTCCCCTGTGCCCCCGTCTGGAGGGGCTGTGTGCCACGATGGCGGCATGGGCGCCTCACATGACCACGAGCACCTCCACGCGGAGGCCCCCGTGAGCCTTGCCGACTCCGCGCTGGCGCAGCTTTCCGAGCGTGGCGAGCGCATCACGGCAGCCCGCCGCGCCGTCATCGGGGTGCTCGCGGCAGAGCATGAGCACCGCACGGCGGAGCAGATCGCGGGTGCTGTCGCTGACCTCGGCATCCATCGGGCTACCGTCTACCGCACGCTCGAGATGCTCGACAGCCTGGGCGTGGTCACGACGCGTCCCGTCGGGCAGGGGTCGACCGGCTATCACCTCGCCACGGGGGAAGACCGGCACGCGCACCTTCACGGGGTCTGCCGGTCGTGCGGGGTCGTCGTCGCGCTGCCTGCCGATCTGCTTGCCTCGGCGGCTCGGGTGGCTCGAAACGCGAACGGCTTCGCGCTCGAGCCCGCGCAGAGCTCGCTCGTGGGCACCTGCGCTGACTGCGCTCGCGGCGCCTCCTGACCGGGACCGCGCCCCGCGAACGACGGGTGCCTCGGACGGTGTCGTCCGAGGCACCCGTGTCTTCTCGATGATCAGCTGAACTGGTTCATCGTGTTGTGCTGCCCACCCGCTTTGAGGGCAGCGTCGCCGGCGAAGTACTCCTTGTGGTTGTCGCCGATGTCGCTTCCCGCCATGTTCTGGTGCTTGACGGTCGCGATGCCCTCGCGGATCTCGCGGCGCTGGACGCCTCGTACGTAGGCGAGCATCCCGTCGTCGCCGAAGTACCCCTTCGAGAGGTCATCGGTCGACAGGGCCGCCGTGTGGTAGGTCGGCAGGGTGATGAGGTGATGGAAGATTCCGGCCCGGGCCGACCCATCCCGCTGGAACGTGCGGATCTTCTCGTCGGCCAGCCGGGCGAGCTCGGTGTCGTCGTACTCGACGCTCATGAGCTCCGCCCGATCGTACGCCGAGACATCCTTCCCCTCGCCGGCGAGTGCGTCGTAGGCCTGCTGACGGAAGTTCAGCGTCCAGTTGAACGAGGGGCTGTTGTTGTACACGAGCTTCGCGTTCGGGATCTCCTCACGGATCGCGTCCACCATCCCGGCGATCTGCTCGACGTGCGGCTTCTCGGTTTCGATCCACAGCAGGTCTGCGCCGTTTCGCAGCGACGTGATGCAGTCCAGCACGCAGCGGGCCTCACCGGTTCCGGGGCGGAACTGGTAGAGGTTGCTTGCCAGGCGCTTGGGACGCAGGAGCTTGCCGTCGCGCTTGATGACGACATCGCCGTTGCCGAGGTCGGCATCCGAGATCTCCTCGACGTCCAGAAACGAGTTGTACTTGTCGCCGAGGTCCCCGGGTTCGTGAGTGACAGCGAGCTTCTGCGTGAGACCCGCGCCGAGCGAGTCAGTGCGGGCAACGATGATGCCGTTGTCGATCCCGAGTTCGAGGAACGCATAGCGCACCGCGGTGAGCTTCGCAATGAAGTCCTCGTGGGGAACGGTGACTTTGCCGTCCTGGTGACCGCACTGCTTCTCGTCCGAGACCTGGTTTTCGATCTGGATGGCGCAGGCGCCTGCCTCGATCATCTTCTTGGCCAGCAGGTAGGTGGCCTCGGGGTTACCGAAGCCCGCATCGATGTCGGCGATGATCGGCACCACGTGGGTCTCGTGGTTGTCGATCTGGGACTGAATGAACTCCACCGCAGTCTCATCGCCCGCTGCCCGCGCCGCATCCAGCTTCGTGAACAGGAGGTCCAGCTCGCGAGCATCGGCCTGGCGCAGGAACGTGTAGAGCTCCTCGATGAGCGCCGGTACCGCGGTCTTCTCATGCATGGACTGGTCAGGCAGCGGCCCGAACTCCGAGCGGAGCGCCGCGACCATCCACCCCGAGAGGTAGAGGTAGCGCTTGTTCGTACTCTTCAGGTGCTTTTTGATCGAGATCAGCTTCTGCTGGCCGATGAAGCCGTGCCAGACGCCGAGCGACTGCGTGTACAGCGACGAGTCGGCGTCGTACTCGGCCATGTCCCGACGCATGATGTCGGCGGTGTACTGGGCGATCTCAAGGCCCGTGCGGAACCGATTCTGTGCCCGCATCCGTGCCACGGATTCGGGGTTGATTGCGTCCCAGCTGGATCCGTGCTGGTGCTTGAGGGCCCGGATGGCGGCGATGTCGTCCTGGTAGGTGGTCATGTCATGTCCTTCGTCGTCGGTCTCGTGCGCAGTCAGTCGGTCTCGACCAGGTAGCGCGAATAGGCGGGGAGAGTGAGGAAGGCGGGGAAGTCGCTCCCGAGTGCCACCTCACGGAAGATCGCTGCCGCGTCGTCGAATCGGTCGCCCTCGAAGCGCGACACCTCGCCCAGCACCTGTGCGATGAGGCCTTCGACGTACTCGCGCGTGATGGGCGTGCCGTCGTCGGTGGTGCGGTCCTGGTGGATCCACTGCCAGATCTGCGAGCGGCTGATCTCCGCTGTTGCGGCATCTTCCATGAGGTTGTCGATCGCGACTGCGCCGAGGCCCCGCAACCACGCCTCGATGTAGCGGATCGCCACCGACACGTTGCCGTAGACGCCGGATGCCGTGATGGGGCGACCGATGTGGACATCGATGAGCTGGGCCGCGCTGACGTGCACGTCGGGCCGCTGACGGTCGAGCTGGTTCGGCCGGTCGCCGAGCACGGCATCGAACTCCGCCCGAGCGACGGGGATGAGATCGGGATGGGCAACCCACGTGCCGTCGAACCCGTCGCCGGCCTCGCGCTTCTTGTCGGCTGCCACCTTCTCGAAGGCGCGCTCGGTGACCTCCGAGTCGCGGCGATTGGGGATGAACGCGCTCATGCCTCCGATCGCGAAGGCTCCCCGCTTGTGGCAGGTCTTCACGAGCAGCTCGGTGTAGGCCCGCATGAAGGGCACCGTCATGGTCACCTCGCTCCGGTCCGGAAGGACGAAGCGCGCGCCGCGGCCGCGGTAGTTCTTGATGATCGAGAAGATGTAGTCCCAGCGGCCGGCGTTCAGGCCGGCCACGTGGTCGCGCATCTCGAAGAGGATCTCTTCCATCTCGAAGGCGGCGGGGAGGGTCTCGATCAGCACGGTGGCTCGGATCGTGCCGTGCTCGATGCCGAGGTATCGCTCGCTGAACGTGAACACGTCGTCCCAGAGCTTGGCTTCTTCCGCTGACTCGAGCTTGGCGATGTAGAAGTACGGACCCACGCCGTTCTCGATCAGCTGCTTCGCGTTGTGGAAGAAGTAGAGCCCGAAATCCACGAGCGAACCCGAGGCATCCATCGTGCGCCCGGTGCGGTCGGTGTAGCGCAGGTGCTTTTCGATCAGGTGCCAGCCGCGCGGGCGCATCACGATCGTGGGGGTCTGTTCGGCCGTGACCTCGTAGCTCTTACCTTCAGGGCTCGTGAACTGCAGCTGGCCGCGAATGGCGTCGTATAGGCTCAGCTGCCCCTCGATCACGTTCTTCCAGGTGGGGCTGGTGGCGTCCTCCTGGTCGGCGAGCCACACCTTCGCTCCGGAGTTGAGGGCATTGATCGTCATCTTCGGGTCGGTAGGGCCGGTGATCTCCACGCGACGGTCTTCGAGGCCGGGGCCGGCGCCGGCAACCCGCCACTCGTCGTCGTGACGGATGTGCGCGGTGTCGTCGCGGAACTGCGGGTCGTGGCCGTTGCCGATCTCGAACCGGCGTCGCATCCGGTCGGCGAGCCGGTCGTGCCGGCGAGCCGAGAAGCGGGAGTGCAGCTCGGTCAGGAATGCGAGCGCGTCGGGCGTCAGGATCTCGTCGTAGCGGTCGCGGATCGGCCCGACGACCTCGAGCACCGCCGCGGCGCTCGAGGTCGGCACGGGAGCCGTCCGGGCGGGCATCGGGGTCGTGGTTGCAGTCATGGCGCATCCGTCCTGTCTGATCTCTCATCCGCCGGCTTCGTCATCCGGTGGATCGACGCCTGGTTGGTCGTCGTGCACCTACTCTCCGTGAAGTTTTGCTGCCAGCATGGCCAGATCCGTTGTGAAGATCGCCAGAAATTCCGCTTTTGTGACAGAATCGGCGGCATGACGAGCCTCACAGCGCCGGAAGAGTCCCTCCCGACGATCACAACGGATGACGACGATGTCATCGACACACTCACCATCGGCAGGCGCATCCGCCAGTTGCGCACCGAGCGGGGGATGACCCTCGACGACCTGGCGGCGGCGGTCGACCGTGCCCCGAGCCAGCTGTCGATGATCGAGAACGGAAAGCGGGAACCCAAGCTCACACTGCTGCGCACCATCGCGCGTGCTCTCGGGACGAATCTGGACGCGCTGCTGGAATCGGAGCCGCTGGATGAGCGCGCCACGATGGAGGTTTCCCTCGAGCGGGCGATGCGGGGGCCAACCTTCCAGGCGCTCGGAATCTCCCCGTTTCGCATCGGTCGCTCAATCCCCGATGAGGTGCTCGCGGCGATGCTTGCGTTGCAGGGCGAGATCGAGCGGCTGCGAGACGAACGGGGAGCCACACCGGAAGTGGCGCGCCGCGCGAACCTGTCCCTGCGCCGGCTCATGACCAGTCAGCAGAACTACTTCGCCGACCTCGAGGCTCACGCCCGCGACCTGTTGGCCGCCGTCGGGCACACCGGAGGCCCGCTCACGCAGCGCACGGCATCCGACATTGCCGCCCACCTCGGGTTCACGATTCACTACGTCTCCGATGTGCCCCTCACTACCCGCAGCGTTCTGGATCTCAAGCACGGGCGGCTCTACCTCTCGAGCACGATCGCGAGCAAGCGGGATGCCCGAACCGCCGTGCTGCAGTCGCTGGCGAGCCGCATCCTGGGGCACGACGAGCCCGCGAGCTACGGTGACTTCCTTCGCCAGCGCGTGGAGATCAACTATCTGACGGGGGCGCTCCTGATGCCGGAGGCCGACGTCGTGCCTTTCCTGCAGGAGGCCAAGTCTCACCGCGCCCTCTCTATCGAAGACCTGCGGGACGCGTATTCGGTCTCGTACGAGACTGCCGCTCACCGCTTCACCAATCTCGCGACGGTCCACCTTGACCTACCCGTTCACTTTCTGAAGGTCCATGAGTCGGGCACGATCACCAAGGCCTACGAGAACGATGACGTGAACTTCCCGACCGACCGGTTCGGTTCCATCGAGGGGCAGATGTGCTGCCGCAAGTGGACGAGCCGCGTCGTGTTCGACATCCCCGACCGCTTCAACCCGTACTTCCAGTACACCGATACCGGGAACGGCACCTACTGGTGCACGGCCCGCGTCGAGCCCTCCTCCGAGGGCCTCCATTCGATCAGTGTGGGAGTGCGATTCGACGACACCAAGTGGTTCATCGGGCGCGAGACGACCAACCGCGGGGTCTCGCGGCATTCGGTGGAGGTGTGCTGTCGCCGTGCGCCGGAAGAACTCGAGTCATCCTGGCGCGGTCACTCGTGGCCGAACGTGCGGACACCGCGCACGCTGCTCGCTACTTTGCCCACCGGGGCCTTCCCCGGGGTGGACACGACGGATGTCTACGAGTTCCTCGAGGCTCACGCACCCGACTGAGCTGGCCGGGCCTCAGCGCCCGGCGATGAGGTCGGCGACCCGCGCCAGTGCCGACGTTCGTGCCCCGCCGCGCGCTTCGAGCCGGTCAGCGCCGCGGTAGGCGGCGTAGATCGCGTTCACGGCGGTCCACCGCAGTGGTTCGATCTCCCACCGCTTCGCGCGATGATCCACCCAGGGCAGGCGGGTGAGATCGGTGTCGCGGCGCAACACCAGATCGGCGAGGGTGCGTCCGGCGAGATTGGTTGCGGTCACTCCCGTTCCGACGTAGCCGCCTGCCCAGCCGATGCCCGTCTGCAGGTCGAAGCCGACAGTAGCCGACCAGTCGCGCGGCACCCCGAGCACACCGGCCCACGCATGAGCGAGGGGCACACCGCGGGTGGCGGGGAAGAAATCGTGCAGGAGGCCCGTGAGGGAGCGGATCGTCCGCTCCTGCGTCCGTCCGTTCGTGTCGACGCGAGATCCGTACCGGTATGGGACGCCTCGACCCCCGAAGGCGATGCGATCGTCAGCAGTTCGCTGCGCGTACATGTAGACGTGGGCAAAATCGCCGAGAGTTTCTCGCCGCGACCAGCCGATCGCGTCCCACACCCCGGCAGGTAGCGGCTCGGTGACGATCATCGATGAGTTCATCGGCAGCCACGTTCGGTGCTCGTCGCGGAGGTTCGCGGTGAAGCCTTCGGTGGCACGGATGACGGCATCCGCCCGCACCGTGCCGCGATCCGTTTCCACGCGTCCGGGTTCGATCGATCGAGCCGTCGTCTGCTCGAAGATCCTCACGCCCGCCGTCTCCACCGTCTCGGCAAGGCCCGCTGCGAGCTTCGCCGGGTGAATGCGTGCGCAGTGCGGATGCCAGATCCCTCCCACCGCGCCGACGACGTCGATACGGGATCGCGTGGCCGCGGCATCCAGTTCTTGCACGTCAGTGTGTGGCCATGCCAGGTCTTCGGCAGCCGTCTTCCGAAGCCGGGCGAGTTGCGCCGGGGTGCGGGCGATCTCGAGTTCGCCGCCCCTGACGATGTCGGCGTCAATGCCCTCGCTGCGTGCGACCTCGATCACCTCGCGCACGGTGTCGTTGAGCGCCCGCTGCTGCGCGATCGCGGCATCCCGTCCGTGGCGGGCGACGTATTGCTCCCGCCCTCCCGTGACCGAGTTCGTCAGCCAGCCACCGTTGCGCCCCGACGCTCCAAAGCCGGCGAAGCTCTGCTCGATCACGCCTACGCGCAGGTCGGGTTGCGCCCGCTTGAGGTAGTACGCCGTCCATAGTCCGGTGTACCCGGCGCCGACGATGCAGACGTCGAGCGCGAGGTCACCGGGAAGCGGTGCGCGCGGGGCGGGAGTCCCACCGATGTCTCGCCACCACCACGACACGCCGCCATTGATCACGCGATGATTCTCCCACGACGGGAGCCGTCGCGTAAGTGATGATGGACGACGGATTCCGACGTTCGAGTTGCACGGGTCGCGCGCGATCGATCGTGCAGCTATCCTCACGACATGAGCCAACTCGATAGTCCCACGGTCCCGCTCGGCGGTCCCTCGCTCCCGCAGGAGCGACGCCTCGTTACCCCCATCCCGGGACCGCGCTCGCAGGAGCTCATGGCCCGCAAGGCCGCTGCCGTGTCGGCGGGCGTGGGGCACACGGCTCCGCTGTCGATCGTGGCGGCGGGCGGCGGCATCCTGCTGGACGCCGACGGGAACTCGATCGTGGATCTCGGCTCCGGCATCGCCGTCACCTCCATCGGCAACGCGCACCCCGCCGTGGTCGCGGCCGTGCAGCAGCAGGTCGCCCAGTTCACTCACACGTGTTTCATGGTGGCGCCCTACGAGCCTTACGTGGCGGTGGCCGAGGCGCTCAACCGCATCACTCCGGGTGATCACGAGAAGAAGACCGCACTGTTCAACTCGGGTGCTGAGGCTGTCGAGAACGCGGTCAAGATCGCCCGCAAGCACACGGGACGGCAGGCTGTCGTCGCCTTCGACCACGGCTACCACGGCCGCACCAACCTCACCATGGCCCTTACCGCCAAGCACATGCCTTACAAGGCGGGATTCGGCCCGTTCGCTCCGGAGATCTACCGTGCACCGATGTCGTACCCGTACCGCGATGGGCTCGACGGCGCCGCGGCGGCGAAGCGGGCGATCGGTGTCATCGAGAAGCACGTCGGGGTGACGGATGTCGCGGCGATCATCATCGAGCCGATCCAGGGTGAGGGCGGGTTCATCGTTCCCGCCGACGGTTTCCTTCCTGCTCTGCAGGAGTGGGCGAACGCCAACGGGGTCGTCCTGATCGCCGACGAGATCCAGACCGGATTCGCCCGCACCGGCGCGATGTTCGCGAGCGACCTGTTCGGCATCGTCCCCGACCTCATCACGACGGCCAAGGGCATCGCCGGTGGCCTGCCGCTTGCGGCCGTCACCGGGCGGGCCGAGATCATGGATGCCTCGCACACGGGTGGCCTCGGTGGTACCTACGGCGGCAACCCCGTCGCCTGCGCCGCCGCACTCGCGGCCATCGAGGTCTACGAAACCGAGGATCTGTCGGGCCGGGCCCGGCACATCGGTGACCTTCTCGAGCGGCGGCTGCGAGAGATTCAAGCATCCGACCCGCGCCTGGGTGACATCCGGGGGAAGGGAGCCATGATCGCGGTCGAGTTCGTGGACCCTGCCACGGGTGACCCGGATGCCGCCCTGACCTCGCGCGTCGTGCGTGCGGCCCTCGATGAGGGCGTGCTCATGCTCACCTGCGGGACCTACGGGAATGTGATCCGTTTCCTGCCACCCCTGGTCATCGGTGATGACCTGCTCGAGGATGCTCTGGACGTGTTGGCGCACGTCCTGTCATCGTCGTGACCAACCGACCACCGTTCGCTGCCGACCGAGGAGGACCCATGAGTACCTACGCCGTCGTCAATCCCGCCACCGGGGAGACGCTTGCCACCTACCCCACCATGACGGATGCCGAGGCCGCCGCTGCTGTTGCGGCAGCTGACGATGCCTACCGCACGTGGGGTCGCGCCTCCGCGCCTGCCGAGCGCGCGGAGCTCGTGCGGCGCGCGGCGCAACTGCACCGCGAGAGGCGAGAGGAGCTGGCCGAGATCGTCGTGCGCGAGATGGGTAAGCCGCTGTCCGCGGCTCTCGGTGAGGTCGACTTCGCTGCCGACATCACCGAGTACTACGCCGACAACTACGAGAAGATCACCGGTGACACCCCTCTCGACATCCTCGCCGAGGGAACTGCCGTCATCCGCCGTTCGCCGCTCGGTGTGCTGCTGGGGATCATGCCGTGGAACTTCCCGTACTACCAGGTCGCACGTTTCGCCGCCCCGAACCTGGTGATCGGTAACACCATCCTGCTCAAGCACGCACCCCAGTGTCCCGAGTCGGCAGCGGCGATTGCGGCGATCTATCGGGATGCCGGGTTCCCGGAGGGTGCCTACGTCGATGTGCGTCTGACCAATGAGCAGGCCGCGACAGTGATCGCTGATCCTCGTGTTCAGGGTGTCTCGGTCACCGGTTCGGAGCGCGCGGGTGCCGCCGTCGCCGAGATCGCCGGTCGCAACCTCAAGAAGGTCGCCCTCGAGCTCGGCGGCTCCGACCCGTTCATCGTGCTCTCGACCGACGATCTCGACGCCACCGTGGACATGGCGGTCGAGGCGCGGCTCGACAACAACGGCCAGTCCTGCAACGCCCCCAAGCGTTTCATCATCATCGACGAGCTGTACGACGCGTTCCTCGAGAAGTTCGTGGCGGCCATGGCCGCCGCTCCACTCGGTGATCCCTTCGCCGATGACACGGTGATCGGTCCGCTCTCGTCGCTGGCTGCGGCCGAGCGGCTCGAAGAGCAGGTGAACCGCGCCGTCGCGCAGGGCGCCACGATCGAGCTCGGCGGGGAGCGGGACGGGGCATTCTACCCCGCGACCGTCCTCACCGGTGTCACGGCCGACAACGACATCTATCGCGAGGAACTGTTCGGCCCGGCGGGCGTGGTCTACCGCGTTGCCGACGAAGCCGAGGCGGTCGCCGTGGCCAACGCGACAAGTTACGGACTCGGCTCCTACGTGTTCACGACCGACCCCGAGCAGGCTGAGCGGATGGCCGACGCCATCGAGGCTGGCATGGTCTATGTCAACGTCGTGCTCGCCGACAGTCCCGAGCTTCCCTTCGGTGGCGTGAAGCGCTCTGGCACCTCGCGTGAGATGGGCCTGCTCGCGGCAGACGAGTTCGTCAACAAGAAACTCATCCGCGTCGCCTGAGCCCTTCGTTGCGGGCGCCGCCAGGGCCAAGGGTCCCTAGCGGCGCCCGAGACGCGCGCCCACAATGAGGGCATGGAAGAGATGATGGACGATGTCGTCGCCACTCTCAGCGACGCCGAGTGCTGGCAGCTTCTGGCGGGCGAAGAGCTCGGCCGTTTGGTCACCCGGGTCGGAGATGTCTTGGACATCTTCCCCGTCAACTACGTCGTCGACCGGGACACCATCGTGTTCCGCACCGCCGCGGGCAGCAAGCTCGTCGAGCTCACCGTCAACGATGAAGTGCTCTTCGAGGTCGATCACTACACCGATGCGGTCGCCTGGAGCGTGATCGTGCGCGGTCGGGCGCAGCGCCTTGTGACCGAGGAAGAGGTCGAAGCTGCTGATGAGCTTCCGCTTCGACCCTGGCTGCCGACGTTGAAGTATCACTACGTCCGCGTGAGCGCCGAGACGATGTCGGGTCGCAGCTTCCGGCGCGGGCCGGAGCCCGACCGCTACGGCATCGCCGACTATTGAGCCCGGCGCTCGGCATCCGGGCTGCTTCATGCCCGATCATGGTGAGGTGAACCCCGCGCGCTTGTGGATTCCGGTGCTCGTCGGAACCTTCACCGTCGCGCTCGGAATCTCAGCGGTCATCGGCCTGGAATGGCTGACAGCCGACCGCAGGCCCACCACGGTCACCGCATCTCAGGCGGATGCCATCGCTGACGTGTTCGCCGAGAGCAGGGCCTTCGCCGCCGACATCCGCGGCGCCCGCGGGCGGTACGTTGAGGCTGAAGCGGCGTGGGAGGCCGACGCAGCGTGGATCGCGCAGTGGCTGGAACAGGATGCGGCGCCGCAACCCGCTGCCCCCAACCCGGGTGGGCAGGCCTTTCCGGGCGACGACCCGCAGGGCCGTGCGTTCCTGGACGCGATCGGAGCCGCTGACGTCACGGTGATCTTCGATGCCGGTCCGGAGAATTGCGGTTACGCCGGGCAGGAGGACGGCCCGGGAGTGCTTGTTGTCGGCGGCTGCTATCAAACCGGCTACCCTGACTGGCTCTTCGTCGCGTGGGAGCCGGGAGTCGAGCACCTGGCCTGGCCGATCTTCGTGCACGAGGCTATGCACTGGTACCAGTACCAGAACTACTTTCCGTACCTGCTGGCGGCCGAGCGTGCCGGAATCACTCACGACGACTATGAGTGGGCGCTCGAGACCGATGCGAGCTGCCGCGCGGTGTATGAGCACGGCGTCGACCGATCCGCCTTCGAGGGTTCATCGTCGCCGTGCGATATCGACGACTGGCACGACGGCTGGTTCGTCGATCAGCTCGTCGGGCTCGGGGTGCGCACGAGCGCTCCGACGCCCGAGGAGTTTGAAGTCAGCGCGGTGGTTCGCCCATGACGGGGGGTCAGCGGGCACGGCGAGCAGCGATGTTCGCGGTCGGTCTGCT
>NZ_JASBSF010000228.1 GCF_030149085.1 Microbacterium sp.
TGCTCGACGCCAGTGAGACGAGCGATATCGGATGCAGCGGTTCGCGCGACCTCGAACGGGTCGGCGTGAGGATCATCGAGCGGGTTGCTCAGCGTGTCTGACATGTTCCCACTCTAGGAACCCTGCGCTGGCGTGAACAACGGGGCCGTGCTGAAACAATGGACGCATGTCTTTGAGCTTCGAGCGCACCCAATCCGTCGCAATCATCGGCGGGGGCCCCGGCGGATACGAGGCGGCGCTTGCGGCAGCGCAGCTAGGGGCGGATGTCACGCTCGTCGAGCGGGCCGGCGTTGGGGGATCGGCGGTCATCACCGACGTCGTGCCGTCCAAGACACTCATCGCGACGGCTGACGCTGCTGTCGCTATCGCGGGCGCCGGGGAACTCGGCGTTCAACTGTTCGCCAAAGGTGGCGACGGGCGCCCTCTGAAGCCGGAAATCGCGATCAATCTCGCGCAGGTCAATAAGCGGCTGCTCGCCCTGGCGCGCCAGCAGTCCGAAGACATGCGTGCGTCCCTGCTGCAGGCGGGGGTCACGATCCTCGAGGGGCACGGTCGCGTTGAGGATGACAACGCTGTGGTCGTCTCGACGGGCCCCGGCGGCACCGACTTCGACCGCATCGAAGCCGACACCCTTGTGATCTCGGTGGGCGCCTCGCCGCGGGAGCTTCCCAGCGCCAAGCCCGACGGGGAACGCATCCTGACCTGGACGCAGCTCTACGACATGAAGACGCTGCCTGAGCATCTCATCGTCGTCGGCTCGGGTGTGACCGGTGCCGAGTTCGCCTCGGCGTACATGAACCTCGGCTCGAAGGTCACGCTCATCTCGAGCCGTGATCAGGTTCTGCCGGGCGAAGACAAGGATGCCGCTGCTGTCATCGAGAGTGTCTTTTTGCGCGGGGGGATGACGCTTCTTCCCAAGTCCCGAGCCAAGTCGGTGGTGCGCGAAGGCGACGGTGTTGTCGTGACCCTCTCGGACGGCACGCGCGTCGAGGGAAGCCACTGCCTGATGGCGGTTGGCTCGATTCCGAACACCGCGGGCATCGGCCTCGAACAGGCGGGTGTGCAACTGACCCAGAGCGGCCACATCCGCGTTAACCGAGTGGCACGAACCTCCGTCCCGAACATCTACGCCGCCGGCGACTGCACGAACTTCTTCCCGCTGGCCTCGGTCGCGGCGATGCAGGGGCGTACCGCCGTCTTCCATGCGTTCGGTGATGTCGTCATCCCGCTCGAGAAGCGCCGCATCACCGCCAACATCTTCACGGCGCCCGAGATTGCAACCGTCGGGTGGGGTGAGGAAGACATCGCCGCAGGCCTCATCGGCGGTGTCGTCCACAAGCTGCCCCTGTCGTCGAACCCGCGGGCAAAAATGATGGGGATCTCAGACGGCTTCGTGAAGCTCATCGCCCGCGAGGGCAGCGGCACTGTCGTGGGCGGCGTCATCGTCGGGCCCCGTGCGTCCGAGCTCATCTACCCGATCGCGATCGCCGTCGAGCGTCGCCTCACGGTTGACCAGGTCTCCCGGGTGTTCGCCGTGTACCCGTCACTTGCTGGCACCATCACGGACGCCGCGCGCGCAATGCACATCGTCGACCGCGACGAGCCCGAAGAATAGACCCGGACGCGGGGCCGCGCTCAGGAGATGGTGAGCAGCGGATGCCCCGCCGATACCGTCGTACCGGGCGTTGCATTGATCGCGCCGATCACGCCATCCTTATGCGCCTGAATCGGCTGTTCCATCTTCATCGCCTCGAGAACGAGCACCAGGTCACCCTTGACGACCTGCTGACCGTCCTCGACGGCGATCTTCACGACCGTCGCCTGCATTGGCGCCATCACCGCATCGCCCGAGGCACCTGACACGGCGCTGCCTGCGTGCGAGCGCCGCGACGGCGGCACAACAGCGGGGCGTCCGCGGCCGGCAGGTGCTGTCACGACACGGTCGGGCAGGCTCACCTCGAGGCGCTTTCCGGCGACCTCGACGACCACGGTGTGTCGGGACTCCTCCGCGCGCGGTGCGCCGATCTCGCCATCCCATGCCGGGATGTCGTTGTCGAAAGCGGTCTCGATCCAGCTCGTGTAGACCCCGAACTGACCGTCCTCGGCAGTGAAGGCGGGGTCGCGCACGACCTTGCGGTGGAAGGGCAGCACTGTCGGCATCCCGGCCACCTCGAATTCGTCGAGTGCCCGCCGAGCGCGATCCAGCGCCTCGGCGCGATCGCGACCGGTCACGATGATCTTGGCAAGCAGCGAGTCGAACGCGCCGCTGACGGAGTCGCCCGCTGTGACACCCGAGTCGAGGCGGATGCCGGGACCACCGAAGGTCTTGAAGACGTGGATGTCGCCGGGCTGGGGCAGGAAGTTCCGGCCGGGGTCCTCGCCGTTGATGCGGAACTCGATGGAGTGGCCGACAGCTTCGGGGTCGTCGTAGCCGAGCGCTTCACCCTCGGCGAGGCGGAACTGCTCGCGGACGAGGTCGATCCCCGTGACCTCCTCCGAGACGGGGTGCTCGACCTGGAGCCGCGTGTTCACCTCCAGGAACGAGATCGTGCCGTCGGCCCCGATGAGGAACTCACACGTGCCGGCGCCGAGGTAGCCGACCTCGCGCAGGATCGCCTTGGACGACTCAACGAGGATGCGGTGCTGCTCGTCGCTCAGGAACGGTGCCGGTGCCTCTTCGACAAGCTTCTGATGGCGTCGCTGCAGCGAGCAGTCACGGGTGGAGATGACGACGACGGTGCCCTCGGCATCCGCGAGGCACTGGGTTTCGACGTGACGGGGTCGGTCGAGGTACTTCTCCACGAAGCACTCGCCGCGTCCGAAGGCGGCAATCGCCTCCCGCGTGGCTGACTCGAAGAGCTCGGCAACCTCATCGCGGGATCGGGCGACCTTCAGGCCGCGGCCGCCGCCACCGTAGGCTGCCTTGATCGCGATCGGCAGCCCGTGCGTATCAACGAACGCGAGCACCTCGTCGGCGCCGGAGACGGGACCCGGAGTCCCGGGGGCAAGCGGCGCGCCCACCTTCTCGGCGACGTGGCGCGCGGTGACCTTGTCCCCGAGTGCTTCGATCGCTTCCGGGGAAGGGCCGATCCAGGTGAGGCCGGCGGCGATTACGGCGCGCGCGAACTCGGCGTTTTCGGCCAGGAAGCCGTAACCAGGGTGAACCGCGTCGGCACCCGAGCGCCGGGCGATCGAAAGGATCTTGTCGATCGAGAGGTAGGTGTCGGCGCTCGTTGTGCCCTCCAGGGCGTACGCTTCGTCGGCGAGGCGGACGTGCAGAGCGTCGCGATCCTGGTCGGCGTACACCGCCACCGAGCCCTTGCCGGCGTCCCGTGCTGCGCGGATGATGCGGACGGCGATCTCGCCGCGGTTCGCTACGAGGACCTTGGCGATGTGAGGCATGGATGTCAGCCTACCGAGGCCCCAGGGTGCGAAATTGGATTGATCCGACAAGAAACCCCGGTGAACGTGCAGCGAGGTCTACGGATGCTGCGCTGAATCTTCTGAGCGATTCCACAGCTCCGTCCACGCGACGCCGAGCTCTCGAGCCAGTTTTCGCAGGGTCGACAGCGACATCCCGACCACTGTTGAGGGGTCGCCCTCGACGCGGGAGATGAAGGGGCCCCCGAGGCTGTCGACCGTGAACGCGCCAGCCACGGCGAGCGGTTCGCCGGTGGCGACGTAGGCTTCGATCTCGGCATCCGTCATGTCGTCGACGAACGTCACCGACGCGCGAGCCACAGCGTGCGCCTCGATCGGAGTCTGCCCGGGGATGACGCGATACACACTGTGCCCGGAGTGCAGGATGCCGGTACGCCCCCGCATCGCGTGCCACCGCTCGGTTGCGATGGACGGCTCGTGCGGTTTACCCAGCACCCGGCCGTCGAGCTCGAACATCGAGTCGCCACCGATCACGAGCCCGTCGAATTCGGCGTCCTCGAGCGCGAGCCGCGCGACGACATCCAGGGCTTTGCGTCGTGCGAGCAGCAACACATGTTCGTCCGGCGGGAGCGTTCGCCCCTCGGCTGTCTCGACGGCGTGGATGACCGCATCTTCATCGACCTCCGGAGCCATGGTGAGCGGTTCGATACCGGCCTGGTGCAGCAGTGCGCGCCGGGCCGGGGAGGTGGATGCCAGCAGGACGCGCATCGTTCCAAGGTAGCGGGCCGTGAGATCCTCGATGCATGACCGGCGAAGTGGGACAGATCGTCGACCTCGAGATCACGGATGCCGCACACGGCGGCGTGTTCGTCGGCAGGCTCGATGGTCGCGTGGTGTTCACGGCAGACACGATCCCCGGTGAACGGGTGCGCGCCCGGCTCACCGACGCTTCGAAGGCGTCATTCTGGCGCGCGGACACCGTCGAGGTGACCGACCCATCGCCCCATCGCCAGCGCCACATTTGGCCTGAAGCCGATGTCGATCGCGATCCCGTAGATCGGCCCGGGGGCGCCGAGTTCGGTCACATCGAGCTCAGCCACCAGCGCGAACTCAAGCGGCACATCCTGGCGACAGCCCTGCAGCGCACCGGCCACCTGGAGGTGCCCGTCGAGTTCGAGGGCCCTCGCCCGGCATCCGTCGGCAACCACGTCGTTGCCGAGCAGCCCGACGGCACGCGGTGGCGAACCCGGGTCTCGTTGCACGTGGACGATGACGGTCGTCTGGGTGCGTACGCCGCGCGCAGCCATCGCGTCATTCCGACCGAGAGCATGCCGCTGGCGACGGCCGCGATCGAGCGGGCAGCCGCGGCGCTCGGACGTCACGCACCCGGGCGCGTCGACCTGGTCCAGCCCGCCGACGGCCACGTTCGCGTGCTCCCGCGCCCCGACGCCGCCGATCGACGTGGTGGCTCAGCCCGACGACCCAGCGAGGTCGTGGTCGAACACGTCGGTGCCCGGCGCTTCCGCGTCGATGCCGGCGGCTTTTGGCAGGTCCACCGCCTGGCGGCATCCACCCTCACAACCGTCGTCGCCGAAGAACTCGCTGACGGCATCGACCCTGACGGGTGGCACCTCGATCTCTACGGCGGCGTCGGCCTCTTCGGGGCGCTTCTGGGTGACCTGGCCGGCCCCGCGGCGCGCATCACCTCGGTCGAGGGGAACGAGCAGGCCACAGAGCACGCCGGCGAGAACCTCGCCGAGTGGGTCGGAGCGCGAGTGGAGACGGCGCGGGTAGACCGGTGGACGCGCGCACTTCGCCAGAAGATCAGCGACCGCGACCGGGAACGGCTCGCGCGCGGAACCGTCGTGCTCGACCCGCCCCGCACAGGCGCGGGTGCTGCCGTGGTCGACGATCTGGCAGCTTTGGGGCCGGCATCCATCGTCTATGTCGCGTGCGACCCGGTAGCTCTCGCCCGCGATCTCGCCCGCTTCGCCGACCACGGCTACCGAGCCGATCGCGTCCGCGGCATCGATCTGTTTCCCCATTCGCATCACATGGAGGCTGTCGCTCTGCTCAGACCCGATGCTGCTCGGTAGAGTGACCCCATGACGCGGGTGGCTCTGATCGATGACCATGAGTCCGTCCGCTTGGGGGTAGAGGCGGCGTGTGTGACAGACGGGGGTCCCGAGGTGGTTTTCTCGGGAAGCACTGTCACCGAGTACGTCCGCTGGCGGCGCGCGACAAGCGCTCCACCGGTCGACGTGGTCGTGCTCGATCTCACCCTGGGCGACGGAACGACAGTACGAGAGAACGTCGGGCGGCTCGTGGCCGACGGCTCCAGCATTCTGGTGCACTCGGTGGCGGACCGACCGTCGGCAGTGCGAGAAGCTCTCGTCGCCGGGGCCATTGGTGTCGTGAGCAAGGCCTCTCCGATCGATGACGTGATCTCGGCGATCCACGCCGTGGCCGACGGCGATCCCCTGAACAACGTCGAATGGGCGAGCGCCATCGAGGGCGATCGTGAGTTCGCGGACGCGCAGCTGTCGGCGCGGGAACGAGATGTGCTGCGTCTGTATGCCGCCGGCTTGCCTCTGAAAGCTGTTGCGGAGCGCCTGGGCATCGCGTATTCGACGGCGAAAGAGAACATCAGCCGCGTGCGGCTCAAGTACGTCGAGGTTGGGCGCTCGGCTTCTACGAAGTTCGACCTCATTCGTCGTGCGCTGGAAGACGGCCTCGTCTCGGCTGACGGGTTCGCTGCCGGAGCATCGGACAAGCGATGAGCGCCGACACTCACCCCCGCGAGCGAGCGCTGGCCGCCGCGTGGGCGCAGATTCCCCTTGCCCACGATCCGACGGCGGGGCTCGGGTCGTTCACCCGGCGGCGGATCGAGCGGATGATCAGCATCGTCTTGGCTGTCGGATCGCTCGCTCTCGGTGCGCAGGCGTTCGTGGCGGCACTGGGCTCGGTGCAGGAGCCCGAAGCGTGGCACGTGGCCTTCATGGTCGCGAACTTCGGGTCGCTGACGGCCCTGCTCGTGACCTATGTCGTGGGTCGGAGCATCCCACCCGCCGCGATAGCCTTCTGCGCCGTCTTCGTCGTGACGCTCGTCGCCTGGCCATTCGTCGTGGCGGGGCAGGACATCCCGGCGTCGGATCCGCCGTGGACGTGGTTCCTCGTCAGCGTGGTCACGGCGTCCTCGATCATGTTTCTGCCGTTGGTCTGGCAGATGGCGTGGACGGTCTTCGTGCCCGTGCTGTTCGGGATCACCCGCTTGGCCCAGGCTGGATTCGCTGTTGATTTCTGGTGGCCGACGCTGCTGGACGTCTCGTTCGCCATCATCCTGGGCGGGGTCTTCGTGACCCTGGGCTGGATGTTTCGCTCGATCGCCGACAATGTCGACGAGTCACGCCGCACTGCGGTGGAGACATACACCGCCGCGGCGGTCACCGAAGCGGCTGAGAGCGAGCGCGTCGCTGTCGCAGCCCTCATGCACGACAGCGTCCTCGCGGCACTCATCGCCTCTGAGCGCGCGCAAACGCCGCGTGAGCAGGGCCTTGCCGTGGCGATGGCGCGGGAGGCACTGACGCGACTTGCGAACGCCGAAACCGATGTGGGTCTTGGTAGCGACGCCCCTCGACCTTTCGGGACGCTCGTCGAGGAAGTCGAACGTGGCGCCCGCGGGCTCGGTGTCGATCTTGTCGTGGAACGCGCGTACGGCCACGACGCGCCCGAGATCCCTGGTCGGGTCGCGAACGCGCTGATCCTCGCCGCTATGCAGGCGATTGCCAATTCGATCGAGCACGCGGGCGGTATCGGCCTGACGGTGTCCGCCCGCCACGAGCATGACACCCAGCGGCTGCACCTCGAGGTGCAAGACCTCGGCGAGGGGTTCGATCTCGATACGGTCCCGGATGATCGACTCGGAATACGCGGGTCGATCATTGCTCGGGTGGCAGCCGTCGGCGGCACCGTGCACATCACGTCCGACTCGAGCGGGACGCTCGTGCGCCTCACGTGGCAGGTGGCCCGAGCATGATCAGTGTCCGCCGCCTGCTGATCGGTTTGGCCTTCGCCTTCACGGCATACCTTGCCGTCCGTGGGCTGTGGTGGACCGGCCCGTTCACCGAGCCACTGGTGCTCGTCGCTGCCGTCGCGCTCTATGTCGTGACCACCGGGGTCGCGCTGCTGTGGGGCAACCGCGACCCCGAAGACGATGATGTGACACCGGCCGCACCCGGATTGGCGCCCCGCGCATCATCCGACCGGATGCCGCTTGCCGCCGCGCTCATGGCGTTGGGAACGACGATCATCGTTCCCAACGCGCTGTCCCTGGCTGTGCCGCGGGAGGCGATCGAAGAACCGTACGTCGTCTGGTATCTCGGTGGCATCGGCGCTCTGATGGTCATCGTCATGGTGAGGCGTCGCCCGATCTTCGCGTGGGTGGGCATTGGTCTGCTCGCCGCCGTCTCGTGGTACTGGC
>NZ_JASBSF010000231.1 GCF_030149085.1 Microbacterium sp.
CGTGCACTCCGGTCACCGCGCAGTGATCGCCCGCGCACGAGTGAAGGCAGTGTCGATGGGTGCCACCGTCGTCGCCGTCACGTTCGACCGGAATCCGCTTGCGCTGCTGGCTCCCGACAAGTGCCCCGAGAACCTCATCGGTGTGAACCAGAAGGTGCGTCTGCTTGCCGACACCGGCGTGGACGCCGTGCTGGTGCTGCGATTCGACGAAGATCTCGCGTCACTGGAAGCCGACGAGTTCGCGCGCCTGGTGCTCGTTGACACCCTGGCAGCCCAAGCCGTGCTGGTCGGCGCCGACTTCCGCTTCGGGCGAGGTGGCGCCGGCACGGCGGAGTCCCTGACCGCTTTGGGCCTCAGTCACGGTTTCGATGTCGATGTCGTCCATGACGTGAGAGCTGCCGACCGAGGCAGGCGCGTCTCGTCGACCTGGATCAGGGAGTTGTTGAGCTCCGGCGACGTCGCGGGCGCCCGGAAGTTGCTCGGGCGCGACCACTCCGTGGTCGGCGAGGTCGTCCACGGGCTCAAGCGCGGACGAGAGATCGGGTACCCGACAGCGAACCTCAGCCACGACCTCGAAGGGTTCGTTCCGGCTGACGGGGTGTATGCCGGATGGCTTATCGACGAAGCGGATGCCAGTGGTTTGCGCCCCGGCATCCGGTACCCGGCAGCGATCAGCATCGGCACGAATCCGACGTTCGATGACGTCGCATCGCGCCAGGTCGAGGCTTACGTGCTCGACGAGACCGACCTCGACCTCTACGGTCATCACGTCGAAGTGAGGTTCGTCGAGCGCATCCGTGGCATGGGGGCGTTCGAGGGCATCGACGCTCTGGTTACCCAGATCGCCGACGATGTCGAGCGCACCCGCGAGATTCTCGCGCGTGATCAGTCCACTGACTGATCACGGCGGCTGAGAGCTAGTACGAGGACTCGTCCACCGCGCCGCTGGCAGTTCCCCCGGCAGCGATGCTCCGAAGCTCGCCGAGGATCGTCGCGCTGCCGCTCGTGCCCAGTCGGGTCGCGCCAGCCTCGAGCATCGCCAATGCGTCCTGGAGGCTGCGTACTCCACCGGACGCCTTGACCTGCGTGTCCGGCCCGACGGTGCGCCGCATGAGACTCACCGTTTCGACCGTGGCGCCTCCGCCGGCGAAGCCCGTCGAGGTCTTCACGAAGTCGGCCCCTGCCTCTTCGGCAAGTCGGGAACCCCGCTCGATCTGCTCATCGTCCAGGAGGGAGACCTCGAGGATGACCTTGGTGACAGCGCCGCCCGCGGCCTCCACGACGGCACGGATGTCGTCACGGACCACATCGTCGAATCCCGATCGCAGCGCGCCGATGTTGACCACCATGTCGAACTCGGTGGCTCCGTCCGCCGCGGCCTGTCGGGTCTCCGCCACCTTCGCAGCGGTCGAGGTGGTTCCGTGGGGGAAGCCGATGACGGTGCCGACGGCGACGCCGGAGCCGGCGAGGAACTGCACGGCATGGGCGATGTCGGAGGGGCGGACGCACACGCTGAAGACCTTCCAGTCCCGGGCGATCGTCAGCTGCGCGTCGACGTCGTCCCGTGTGAACTCTGGCTTGAGGATCGCGTGGTCGATCGTGGCTGCCAGCTGTGCCTCGGTGATCTGGTCGGTGGTGTCGCTCATGCCTTCAGCCTACGCACCGGTCGGCGCGGGGGACAGCAGAACAGGCAAGCGCGGGGTATCGTCGCTCCTGCTGTCGAGCCCAAGGAGAACAGGATGCGTTCGAGATCCCTCGCCGTTGCCGCGCTGGTCGCCGGCGTCCTTGTCCTCGCGGGCTGCGATGCGCTGCCGACGGAGACCCCCGAACCGACGGCATCCGAGTCCACGACTCCTCCCGCTCCCAGCGCAAGCTCGACACCCGAACCCTCGCCGACCGCGGACGCGGGGTTCGGGGTGCCGGATTCGTGCGAAGCGCTGTATTCGCCCGCAATGTTCGCCGAGCTGAACGGCACCAACCCGCCACTGAACGACCCCGGCATCACGATCTACGCGACGGAGAACGTCGCAGCCCTGGAGATTCTGAACTCCGGGATTCCGACGTTGCGGTGCTCGTGGGGTGCCGCCGGGGCGCCGGGCCTGGTGACCAACGTCTCGCTCGTCTCAGCTGACCAGTCCGCGGCACTGCTGAACGCCTTCGCCGGCTCAGGTATGGCGTGTGAGGAACTCGGCGCAGGGACGGTGTGCCGCATCGAGCAGCAGGCCATCGACCGCGACGACAACATCGTCACCATCGGCGAGACGCACTATCTGCGCGGCACCGGCTGGGTCGCCACCCACTGGGTGAATTTCGCACCGGAGGGCTACACCGAGGACATCGTCGCCACCCTGTGGCAGTGATGATGCGCCTCGCACTCGCGCTAGACTAGGAGCGACGCCGCGTCACATTGCACAGCTCGCAGAAGCGAGTGCCCGTGCTGTCGTGAGCCGCAGGAGTCGATGTTCAAGTGAGATCGCGTCTGTCCCAGACGCTCATCCGACGCCATGACGGCGGCGGTCACAGATGTATCAACGCTCAGGAGGAGCATGCCGGCTACGGCAACCGCCGCTCAGCGGCGCAAGAGATCCTCGTCCGCTCGCCGCGACGACGAGGCCCCGATCATCCCGATCCTCGCGCGCAAGGTGCGCGAGGTCGAGGCAAAGGCCCAGCGCGGCAAGCTCGGGCCTACCAACCGCGTGAAGTTCCAGGTGATCGCGTTCCTCGTTCGCGAGGAGCGCGCCCGGGTGAAGGCCGACCCTTCGATCGCGGATGCCGCGCGCGCCGAGCTGCTCAAGCGTCTTGACGGCGTCGCGACGATCCTTGCCAAGACCGCTGCGCGGGACACGTCCCTCATCCAGCTACTCGAGGTCGATCAGGCGACATCGCCCGTGGCGCGTCGCATGCGCCGCGACTGGCTGCTCGAATCCGGCGCGGAACTTCCTCCGGACGAACTGATCATCACCGATACCCCGGCTCCCGCGCAGCAGGTCGTGCCCGCTGCGCTCGCCGAGCGCCAGGTGGTGCCGGCCTCGATCGAGGCGCGACAGATGGCTAACCCGTTCCTTGCTCCGGATCTGACAGTCCGGGCTCCTCGGGACACCCCCCGGCGCCGCTTGGACGGGTGGGAGCTCATGGGCCCCTTGTACAAGGCGTTCGAGACCGGTGCCGGAGGTGCGGCGGCATCCATGGAGCTCCCGCCGGTTCCCGAATTCGATCGGCTCTCGCCGCGCGGACTCGAGATCATGCCCCACCAGTCACGCTTCCTGGAATCGGTCCGCGAGGGGCACCGCACGTTCCTCCTAGCCGACGAGCCGGGCCTCGGCAAGACTGCGCAGTCGGTGCTCGCGGCATCCGTCGCCGGCGCCTACCCGCTGCTTGCCGTCGTGCCCAACGTCGTCAAGATGAACTGGGCTCGCGAGGTGGAGCGGTGGACGCCGCACCGCCGCGCAACGGTCATCTCGGGCGACGGTGAGGACCTGGATGCCTTCGCCGACGTCTTCATCGTCAACTACGAGATTCTCGACCGGCACCTGTCATGGCTCGGTTCGATCGGGCTGAAGGGCATGGTCGTTGACGAAGCCCACTTCATCAAGAACCTCACGTCGCAGCGCTCGCAGAACGTGCTCGCGCTGGCCAGTCGCATCAAGGAGCAGGTGCACAATCCGCTGCTGCTCGCGCTGACCGGAACGCCGCTGATCAACGACGTCGAAGACTTCGATGCCATTTGGCGCTTCCTCGGCTGGACGACCGGCGACAAGCCCGGTGCGGAGCTGATGGCCAAGCTCGATGAGACGGGGCTCACCCCGGCAGACAAGGCTTTCTATCCCGAAGCGCGCTCCGCCGTCATCTCGATGGGGATCGTGCGGCGCAAGAAGAAGGATGTCGCCGCAGACCTTCCCGACAAGCTCATCGCCGACCTGCCGGTCGAGCTCGACGACGAGTATGGGCGCTCGATCCGCCAGGCCGAGCGCGAGCTCGGTGAGCGTCTGGCAGCCAAATACCGGCGCATCATCGACGCGCGCGGCGATCGGGGACTTGCCCCCGGCGAGATCGACGGCGACATCGTCCGGCTCGTGGCTGAGGGCGAACTCGAAGAGTCGAAGGCCGCCGGTTCCGGCAGCGAGAACGTCTTCACGATGGTCCGGCGTATCGGCCAGGCCAAGGCCACTGTCGCTGCCGACTACGCAGCGCAATTGCAGCGGTCGGTCGGCAAGGTCGTGTTCTTCGCGAAGCACATCGATGTCATGGATGCTGCCGAGCGCCACTTCGCTCAGGCGGGCCTTCGGACCGTCTCGATCCGCGGCGAGCAGACCACGGCAGCACGGCAACAGGCGATCGACGCTTTCAACGAGGACGCCGATGTCGCGATCGCGGTGTGTTCGCTCACGGCGGCCGGTGTCGGACTGAACCTGCAGGCGGCGTCGAACGTCGTTCTCGCGGAGCTCAGCTGGACGGCTGCCGAGCAGACGCAGGCGATCGACCGCGTGCACCGCATCGGACAGGACGAGCCGGTCACGGCGTGGCGGATCATCGCGGCGCACACGATCGACACGAAGATCGCCGAACTGATCGACACCAAACAGGGTCTCGCGCTGCGTGCCCTCGACGGTGAGGCTGTCGACCCGGCATCGAGCGACTCCGTGCAGCTGGCGGCGCTCATGCACCTGCTGCGGCAGGCGCTGGGCGAGGTCGACTAAACGCCGCGCACCATCCCCACGGGGGCTCGCCGAGTAATCACGGCGGCCCGGGGATGGATGCCGCGGGGCGTGGACGCTAGTGTCGGTGGAGGCAACGTCGCCACCTTGCATCCGGAAACACCAACAGGGACGGCACATGAGAATCGGCATCCTCACCAGCGGCGGCGACTGCCCCGGTCTGAACGCGGTCATCCGCGGCGTTGTCCTCAAGGGCACGACGGCGTACGGGCTCGATTTTGTCGGCATCCGTGACGGATGGCGCGGCGTCGTCGACGGCGACTTCTTCCCCCTCTCGCGCCACGACGTGAAGGGCCTGTCGAAGGTCGGCGGCACGATCCTCGGCACCAGCCGCACCAACCCGTATGAGGGGCCGCGAGGGGGCGCCGAGAACATCGCTCGGACGCTCGAGGATGCCGGTATCGACGGCATCCTGGCGATCGGCGGTGAGGGCACGCTCGCGGCAGCCGACCGCCTCTGGAAGGACGGCATCAACGTCCTGGGTGTCCCGAAGACGATCGACAACGACCTGCGCGCTACCGACTACTCGTTCGGGTTCGATACCGCAGTGAACATCGCCACCGACGCCATGGACCGCCTTCGCACGACCGGCGATTCGCACCAGCGGTGTATGGTCGCCGAGGTCATGGGGCGCCACGTCGGATGGATCGCCCTGCACGCAGGCATCGCGGCGGGGGCGCACGTGATCTGCATCCCCGAGGTGCCGATGTCGATCGACGAGATCTGCCGGCAGGTCACGAGCGCCCACGATCGCGGGCGCGCGCCTCTGGTCGTGGTGTCGGAGGGATTCACCATCACGGGCATGGATGAGGCGCACAGCCACAAGGGCCTGGACGCGTTCAACCGTCCCCGACTGGGCGGTATCGGTGAACTCATCGCCCCCGAGATCGAGCGCATCACGGGAATCGAGACGCGTGCAACGGTGCTTGGCCACATCCAGCGCGGCGGATCGCCCTCCGCGTTCGACCGCGTCCTCGCGACACGCCTCGGTCTGCACGCGGCCGACGCGCTTGTCGATGGCGCGTGGGGCCAGATGGTCGCGATGCGCGGAACCGATATCGTTCGCGTCTCGTTCGAAGAGGCGCTGGGCGAGTTGAACACCGTTCCGCTCTACCGCTACGAGGAAGCCGCCGCTCTCTTCGGCTGATTGGCTGCTCGCGGCATCCGCCTGCGCGCACGACTCCGCTCGCGCACGAGCGTAGGACGTCTTCGGAGCGTAGGACGTGTTGACGTCGATTCGTCCTACCCTGGGGATTTCTCCTGCGTCAGGTTCACGCGCAGCATTCCTCCCCGGCGGGCGTGTTGGGCGCGGCATCCACGGTTGTGCGCATCGGTCCGTTCGCGCAGGGTGCGCGCGCAAGAGTCAACGGATGCGGAGCGTGGATGATGTGGTGCGATGGCTCGACCGACGCGGCGGCGTCGCGCACTCGCGATCGGTCGCCGCGGCAGGCTTTACTGTGCACGTCGTCCGTGTTGCTGTCGCGTCAGGGGCCGTTGAGCGAGTACGTCGGAGCTGGCTCGTGCTCCCGGGCAGTGCCTCGGCTCGACGCGCAGCTGCGACGGCTGGTGGACGTCTCACCTGCCTGAGTGCAGCCTCGGCGTTGGGATTGTGGACTCCGCTCCACGACGAGGTTCATATCGCGGTAGCGCGAACGGCGTCCCGCGTCCGTGTGCCCGGGGTGCGGCTGCACTGGGGCAGCGGCCCCGCACCTACCTCGACGATTCAGACGGACGAGCCGTTGGTCAACGTGCTGTTCCACGTCGCGCGCTGCGTGCCGCTCGCTGACGCGGCAGCGGTGTGGGAGTCGGCGCTGCGCAGCGGCCGCGCGGATCGGCGCGTGCTGGAACGCGTCCAGTGGGGGAGTGAGCGCGCCCGGCGGCTGGCATCGGTCGCTTCACGGCTGTCGGACTCGGGTATCGAAACCCACTTCATCCATCTGATGCGCAACATCGAGGTAACGGTCGCGCAGCAGGTCTGGGTGGACGGGCATCCGTTGGACGGACTGATCGGTGATCGGCTCGCCGTCCAGCTCGACGGGTTCGCCCATCACCAGGCATCCGATCGCCGCCGGGATCTTCGGGCTGACGCCCGACGCGCCCTGCGAGGGTTCACCGTCCTGCGCTTCGACTACCACCAGGTCCTGTTCCAGCCGGAGTACGTGACGGCGACGGTGACGGATGCCATCGCCCAGGGCCTCCACCGGCACCCGCTCGTATCGCGCAGGTAGGAGAAATCACCGAGGTAGGAGGTGTTGGCGTGGAACCGTCCTACGCCGGTGATTTTGCCTACCTGCGTGAGGGGCCGGGGTGTGACGCGGGATCAGTCCTGCGCAACCCCGAGGACGTCGAAGATCCACGCGAGTTCGTAGGCTCGCTCGCGCCACGAGTTGTAGCGTCCACTGACGCCACCGTGCCCCGCCGACATCTCGCACTTCAGCAGCGCATCGGCGCCTACCTCGCGGAGTCGGGCGACCCACTTGGCAGGCTCCACGTACATCACGCGGGTGTCGTTGAGTGAGGTGACCGCAAGGATCCGCGGGTAGTCGACGCCGTCGCGGACGTTCTCGTAGGGCGTGTAACCCTTCATGTACGCGTAGACGTCGGCATCGTCGAGCGGATTGCCCCACTCGTCCCACTCGATCACCGTCAGCGGCAGCGACGGATCGAGGATGGTCGTCAACGCATCGACGAACGGAACGACAGCCAGGATGCCGGCGAACAGCTCCGGAGCGATGTTGGCTACCGCACCCATGAGCAAGCCGCCGGCGCTGCCGCCCTCGGCAACGAGATGATCCGCGTCCGTGTAGCGGTTGTGGACTAGATGGCGGGCTGCCGCGACAAAATCGGTGAAGGTGTTGCGCTTGCTCAGCAGCTTGCCGTCCTCGTACCAGCTGCGCCCCATCTCGCCGCCGCCGCGCACATGGGCGACAGCGAACACGACGCCGCGGTCGAGCTCCGAGAGTCGCGCGATCGAGAACGCTGGATCGATGGAGTGCTCATACGATCCGTAGCCGTACAGGTGCAGCGGGCGAGGTTTCTCGCCGGGCTCGCCGAACGAGCGTCGCCACACCAGGGATACGGGGATCCGCGTGCCGTCTTTTGCGAGGGCCCAGACGCGGCGCTGACCATAGTCGGCAGGGTCGTAGCCGCCGAGCACCGGCTGTTGCTTGCGGATGCGGCGCTCGTCGGTGGCGACGACGAGGTCGACCACCGTCGAGGGCGTCACGAACGATCCGAACGCGATTCGGATCATCGGCGGTGCCCACTCGGGGTTTCCCGCTGTCCCGACGTCGTACAGTTCCTCATCGAAGACGATCTCGGTGGGCGTCGCCGTGGCATAGTCGAACGTCGCGAGCCGAGAGAGCCCATCGCGCCGGTAGCCCAGCACTGCCCAGTCGCGGAAGGTCGAGATGCCGAGCAGGCGCCGACCGGGCTGATGCGCGATCACGACCTCGCGCTCACCCTGCGGGTCGTCGGCGCGAACCCGCACGAGCTCGAAATCGAGCGCGCCGTCATTGTGCAGAATGTAGAGCACGTCTTCACCGTTGACGATCGCGTGGGAGCTCGAGTACTCCACGCCCTCCCGTCGCGGCCACACGACGCGGGGCTCTCCCGACAGGTCGTCGGCATCCATCAGCCACTCTTCCGAGGTGATGGAGGAGCCGAGTTCGATGACCAGGTAGCGGTCGCTGCGCGTGAATCCCGCGCCGACCCAGTACCGGTCATCGGGTTCGTGGAAGAGCGTGCGGTCCTCGGATGTCGCGGTGCCGACCTCGTGGAGCCACACGGTGTCGGGTCGCCAGGCCTCGTCGACCGTCGTGTAGACGATGTGGTGGCCGTCGGGGGAGAAGCTTGCTCCCGCGAACGTGTCGGGGATCTCGTCCGGCAGCAGTTCGCCGGTCTCGAGGTCGCGCACACGGATCGTGTACCGCTCGTCACCGAGGGTATCGACGGCATAGAGCAACCTCGTCGCATCGGTGGAGACCTCGAAGCTGCCGAGGGCGAAGAAGTCATGCCCCTCGGCTTCGCGGTTGGCATCGAGCAGCACTTGCTCGCCCGGAACAGCGGCGTCGGGGGAGAGGACCGGCGGATCCCAGTCCTCCGGCGAGGCCAAGGGCGCTCGGCAATGGATGCCATACTGCTGCCCTTCGACGGAGCGGGTGTAGTACCACCACTGTCCGCGACGCACCGGCACCGACATGTCGGTCTCGAGTGTGCGCGAACGAATCTCCTCGAAGATCTGGTCGCGAAGCGGTGCAAGGTGGGCGGTGCGTGCCTCGGTGAAGGCGTTCTCTGCCTCGAGGTGGGCGCGAACGTCGGCGTCATCCTTCGCGCGGAGCCATTCGTAGGGATCCTTGACCTCGTCACCATGATGCGAACGCAGGACGGGGCGGCGGGCGGCGCGGGGTGCTTCAGGGACGGATGTCACCCGACCCACGCTAGTCGAGAGGGCCGCGTCGCCGGTGCGACGTATGCTGGCGACATGGCTTCGGCTCCCGTGCGTTTCGGTCAGTATCCGCCCGCACTGCGGACGATCGTGCACCTGAGCGACACCCACTTCCTCGACAGTGATCGGCGCCTCGGCGGGCGATTCGACACCGAAGCGAACCTCGGCCAGACCCTGCACAAAGTGCGGAGCCTCGGCATCCGTCCCGACGCGATCGTCGTTACCGGCGACCTCACGGACGAGGGTGAGGCCGGCGCCTACCGTGACCTGCGTGCGCTCCTGGAGCCCCTCGCCCAGGAGCTCGAGGCCCCGTTGGTTTGGGTGGCGGGCAACCACGACGAGCGCCCGGCGCTTCGCGAGCAGTTGTTGGATGCCGAACCGACGCAAGAGCCGGTGACCGGCGTCTGGGATCTTGGCGGGCTGCGCCTCATCGCCCTCGACACCTCGGTGCCCGGTTGGCATCACGGCGACCTCGACGAGGCCCAGCTTCGGTGGCTCCACGAGCAGCTCGCGACCCCCGCGCCGCTCGGGACGCTCCTCGCGATGCACCACCCGCCGATTCCGTCTCACTTGCCCTTCTTCGACATCCTCGAGCTACGTGACCAGCAGCGGCTCGCCGAGGTCATCGCGGGCACCGATGTTCGCGGCATCCTCGCCGGTCATCTGCACTACTCGACGAGCGCGACCTTCGCGGGCATCCCCGTGTCTGTCTCGGCAGCCACCTGTTACACCATGGATCTCGCCCGGCCCGCGCATCAAGTCAACGGCATGGATGCCGGGCAGTCCTTCCACCTCGTACACGTGTATGAGGCGACGATCACGCACGCCGTCGTGCCGGTCGTCGACGCCGACACAGGCGACTACTTCTCCGAGGAGTGGATCGAACGGATGGCGGCACTCACCCCCCACGAGCGCCTCGAGGCCTTCTCTCGAAAGCGCTCATGAACGGCAGGAACTATGACGCACCACACGGCCGCTCCGGCGCGCACTGAAACTGATTCTCTGGGGTCGATGGAGATCCCGGCTGACGCGTATTGGGGCATCCATACCGCCCGCGCGCTCGAGAACTTCCCGATCTCACGACGCCCGATTTCGGTCTACGCCGACCTCGTCCGCGCCCTCGCGATGGTCAAGCAGGCGGCGGCTCGAGCCAACGCCGAGATCGGCGTTCTCGATCGCGAGAAGGCGTCGCTCATCGACCGAGCCTCGCAGCTGGTTATCGACGGTCAGTTCCACGACCAGTTCGTGGTCGGGGTGGTTCAGGGCGGTGCGGGAACCTCGACGAACATGAACGCGAATGAGGTCATCACCAACATCGCGTTGGAGCTAGCCGGCAGGCCCAAGGGCGACTACGCGTTCCTCTCGCCGATCGACGACACCAACCGCAGCCAGTCCACCAATGACGTCTATCCGACGGCCATCAAGGTCGGTTTGAGCCTGGATCTGCGGACACTCTTGGAAGAGCTCGATCTGCTGCGTCAGTCGTTCCTTCGCAAGGCGACGGAGTTCCATGACGTTCTGAAGGTCGGCAGGACCCAGCTGCAGGATGCCGTCCCCATGACTCTCGGGCAGGAGTTCCACGGCTTTGCGACCACCCTGGGCCAGGACTATCAGCGGCTCACCGAGAACGCGCATCTGCTCTTCGAGGTCAACCTCGGTGCGACGGCGATCGGCACCGGGATCACCGCCCACCCCGACTATGCGGCGGCGGTGCTGCGTCATCTTCGCGAGATCACGGGGCTGGACCTGGAGACCGCATCCGACCTCGTCGAGTCGACCAGCGACACGGGGGCGTTCATGTCGTTCTCGGCATCCCTGAAGCGCAACGCCATCAAGCTCTCGAAGATCTCAAACGACCTGCGTCTGCTCTCGTCGGGCCCGCAGGCGGGGCTCGGTGAGATCTCGCTGCCCGCGCGCCAGGCGGGATCCAGCATCATGCCCGGCAAGGTGAACCCCGTCATCCCGGAGGTCGTCAATCAGGTGGCCTTCGCGGTAGCCGGCGCGGACCTGACCGTCACGATGGCCGTCGAGGGCGGTCAGCTGCAGCTGAATGCCTTCGAGCCGATCATCGCTCACTCGATCTTCCAATCGATCACCTGGATGCGACGCGCTATGCGGACGCTGCGCGTGAACTGCGTCGATGGCATCGCCGCCAATCGCGAGCGTCTCGCGGCGTCGGTCGGAGCCTCGGTCGGTGTCGTGACCGCGCTGACACCGTTCATCGGCTACGCGGCCGCTGCAGCACTGGCCAAGTCTGCTCTGGTGTCTGGCCGTAACATCGCTGATCTGGTGGTGGAGGGTGGACTCATGTCGCGCGACGAAGTGACCAAGCAGCTCTCACCCGAGCGGCTCTCGGGACTTCAGGCCGTGACCGCCGCGATGCCGATCATCGGGTTCGAGACCGCTCCCACGGGAGACACCGACCTGTAATACGGAGCCACCGCATTGCGGAAGCTGGGAATATGCCGCTAGATTGCGGCGAGGTCGCTCAATGGCGTGCGACCACCCCTCACCCGCAATGGACGCAAGGAGTCGCCCATGTCCGATTCACCCGCCTACCAGCCTGCTCCGCAGGCACCCGCCGGCGCGCCGGCAGTCGTGCCCGGCAAGACGCTCGGCATCGTCGCACTGATCCTCGCCTTCTTCTTCCAGCTCCTCGGCCTGATCCTCGGGATCGTCGCGCTGAATCAGAGCAAGGGATCGGGCTACAGCAACGCCCCCGCGAAGTGGGCGATCTGGCTGAGCATCATCTTCATGGTGCTGGGCATCGTCATCGCGATCATCGTCGTGTCGACGGCGTCGGTGGTCGTCTACTCGAACTGACCGATCAACAACGACGCACTGCCGGATCAGTCGATGATCCGGCAGTGCGTTTTCAGTTCCCCGATGCCTTCGACGCCGACAGTCACCGTCGAGCGGTCGCGAAGGAACACCTGCGGATCCCGCGAATAGCCAGCACCGCCCGGGCTGCCGGTTGAGATGAGGGTTCCCGGCAGCAGGGTGACGGATGCCGACAAATGCGCGATCAGCGTCGACACGGGCCTGACCATCTGGCTCGTGGAGGCATCCTGGAGCGTGTGTCCGTCCAGGACCGTCCAGATGCGCAGATCCTGCGGGTCGGGGATCTCGTCGGCTGTCACGGCAACGGGGCCGACCGG
>NZ_JASBSF010000232.1 GCF_030149085.1 Microbacterium sp.
GCTGCCCTCACCGCGTCAGTGAGGCACGCGGTCGTCTCATGGACAACTCAAGCCGGAGAGTGGAGGCGAATCGGCGGCCATCTGTCGCTGTAAATCCATCCCCGACACGGGCCACATGGACATCTTCCAGCGGTTCCTACAGTAGTAGTTGCCAGGCCGACCACTCCCGAGTCGGATCCGGCATGTCGCGCCGACGATGCGCCGGGCAGCCCAATCGTCCGACACGAGCAGGACCTTTCGGCACGGCGTGGCCGGGGGCAGGAGCTCGCGGCGGTGAAGGAGCGTCAGCTGGTCGGTGTCTGAGCCTGTTCATAGCCTAGAATGGGTGCCCACGGTAGGCTTTTGGTGATGACCCCGACGACTCGAACTCAGCGCGCAGCCGTGCTGAGCGAGCGTCTTCTGATAACGAGGATCGTTACTGCTCTCGGCCTGGCGCTCCTGCTGATGTTGGGCATCGCCGCTGCTGGACACCTCGAGACCGATGGCACCACGCCGGTGCCGCTGGGAATGTCCGCACTCGTGGACCCGCACGTCGAGCCGCTGAGTGGCGGCGCCACCGATGCACGCGACGGCAGAGAACAGCAGACGGTGGTTGGCGAATCCTCGGGGGCCAGCGCGCTGATGGGGGCAGCGCTGTGTGTTCTGGGAATGCTGTGCGGGCTGGTGCTCGCGGTGCTGACTTACCGGCTGTGGCGCAGCCGCGTCCTCCCTGATCGTGGGATCTGGCCGCGGGTACTCTCGCTCTTTCCCCACCCGTCGACGATTTCGCGGGTGAGCATCCTTTCGCTGACGCAGTTGAGCATCTCCCGAACCTGACATTCGGCGTGCCGTCCTTCCGGGACGGCGATTCGCCCCGGGCTCACGCCCGGGTTCTGTCATGTGTCGTGTCTTGGTTTGGAGTACTCGAATGAAAACCCCTGTGAAGGCGACGTTGGTCACTCTGGCTGTGGTCGTCGTGATGGTGCTGGTCGCGATCATCTATGCGCTGGTCAATCAGAACCCCACCCCGCCTCCCGGCGAAGGAAGCAGCACCGGCACCTCCGTGGTGGGAGAGAGCTCGCACGTTCTGGATGACGGTGGTCCGGATGCGGTGACGGTGGTGGAGTTCCTGGACTTCGAGTGTGAAGCGTGCGGCGCGTTCTACCCGATCGTCGAGGATATCCGGGAGAGGTACGCCGGCCAGATCACCTACGTGGTGCGATACTTCCCGCTGCCCGGTCATTTCAACTCGAAGAACGCGGCGATCGCCGCGGAGGCGGCCGCACAGCAGGACCGATTCGAGGACATGTATCACCGACTGTTCGAGACACAGGCGGAGTGGGGTGAGGCGCAGGAGTCTCGTGCCGAGCTGTTCCGCGGCTTCGCCGAACAGCTCGGATTGGACATGACCGCCTATGATGCGGCCGTTGCCGATCCCGCCACCACCGAACGCGTGGAGCTCGATTTCAACGAGGGACGCGCTCTGGGGGTCGGCAGCACGCCGACGTTCTTCGTCGGCGGGGAGAAGCTCGAGCTGCAGACGCTGAACGACCTCGAAGACGCAATCGCGGCTGCCCTCTCCGGTGGTCGGTGATGCAGACGAGCCTGTCGCACCGACGAGTGATCATCGTCGGAGCCGGGCAGTCCGGACTGGCAGTTGCCGCAGCGTTGAATGCCAAGGGCCTGCGCCCGCAGCAGGATTTCGTCGTGATCGACGCGGCTCGCAAGGGGCAGCGCAGCTGGGCATCTCGATGGCATTCGATGGAGCTGCTCAGCGACGCCCGGCATAGCGTGATCCCGCCTCGAGGGCTCCCCGGCGATCAGCGTCGGCGTCCCCGCGCTGACGAGATCGTCGATTATCTGGCCTTCGTCGAGGGGGGACTTCGTGTCGAGACGGTCTGGGGGGTCCGCGCCACCGGAATAGAGCGTCCCGGCACCGGAACCACTCTGCTGCTGTCCACGACCGCAGGGGACGTACAGACCCGCAACGTCGTGTGCGCGACCGCCGCGGCAGCGTATCCGCGTGTGCCGGAGTGGGCTGCGACCCTGAGCGTTCCAGGCGTCGTGATGCACAGCAGCGACTACCTGTACCCAAACCAGATCGAGCCGGGACATGTGCTCGTCGTCGGAGGCGGCAACAGCGGGGTGCAGCTGGCACGTGAGCTGACCACTTCTCACACGATCACCTTGTCTATACGCACCCCGCGGGGGCACCGGCCGAGCGGCAGCTACCCGTCAGCTGCCGGACAGGCAGTCTCGTGGCTCACCCGCAGGCGGCATCCCGAACCGGTGTTCGGCGACAGCTACGAGCGGCTGCGCCGCGCCGGGGTCTCCATCGTTCCCGCGGCGACTGCCGCAGACGGCGGCGTGGTGACGCTCGCTGATGGCAGTGAGCTCTCACCGGACTCCGTGATCTTCGCCACCGGCTACGCACCGGGTGATGACTGGCTGCCGGATGCCGCGCACGCCGAGCGGGGAGCCCGTACCCGGACCGGGATCCCGGGACTGTTCGTCGCCGGTATGCCGCAGTACAGCGGCCGCGGTGCGGACACCATCACCGGGGTCTGGCGAGACGCCACCACAATCGCCCATCACATCATCAACCGTCCCTGAAAGCCACGCCATGTCATCCTCCCCGCCCACCGAGGCCGCCCCGATGCTGCTCAGATGTCGTCCTGTCGCATTCGTCGCCCTGGGGGTGAGCCTGCTGCTGGCAGCTGGCATGGTGCTCTCGACCGCATCATCCGCGGCCGCACATGACAGCATCGTCTCGGCCACCCCCGATGCTGACGCGACCATCGGCGTGGCGCCGCAGGAGATCTCGCTCACCCTCGAATCGGCCGCGGTTCCCGAGAGTGCCCCCACTCCCGAGCTCACCGCCACGAAGCAGGCGCTTGAGCCATCTCCTATCCGTTCCACCGCCGAATCCACGGACGACGGCTACGGCGGTCAGGCCTCCGGCGGGGGAGAGCTCTTTCCCGTGCTTGCTGTCATCAGCGGCGTGGTCATCATCGGCGGCGCACTGATCGTGGTGCTCATGGTGGCCTGGGAACGCCGCCGCCGCGACCGCGCCGCGACAGAAGCGACCCGGGCACAGCCCTCGACGGAGGAGAAGACCGATGGCTCGTAACAGCGGCACCCGACTCGCGGTCGCCTGCATGATCGCCGCGGTGGTCGTGGTGATCGACCAGGCCACCAAGGCGGCGGCGGTGTCGGGGCTGAGCACCCAGCAGCGCATCCCCCTGCTGGGTGATCTGCTCGGACTGCAGCTCGCGTTCAACCCCGGTGCGATCCTCTCCCTGGGCGCTGGCTTCACCGGGCTGCTGACGCTCGTCGGGGTGGCTGCCGTGGTGCTGCTGGTGATCGCCGTCGTCCGAGCTCGCACCGTGTGGTGGGCTGTGGGACTCGGGTTGATCCTCGGCGGTGCGATCGGGAACCTCATCGACCGGCTGTTCTCTCCACCCGGGTTCGGCGTCGGGCACGTCACCGATTTCCTCGCCTACGGCACCTGGTTCATCGGCAACCTCGCCGACGTCGCGCTCGGCGCTGGCGTGATCCTCCTCGCCAGCGTTCTCTGGGCACACCGGGGAGCAGCCACCGGGCGCCGCGCCGAAGCGGCGACGAACGAGCCCGAGCCTGTCGCGGAGGCGCGGAGACCATGATGGCCAAGCAACGCATGCCGTCCGTCTATCAGCGCAATGCTTTCGCCCCGGGGCTGCTCGCAGCCGTCGTCCTGTTCCTGGCCCCGGCGCTGATGAGCGGAGACTGGTTCCTCCTGGTGCTGTTCGTCACCGCGATCCTCGCTGTCATCGTCGGCTGGTTCGCCGTACAGGCCAGGCAGTGGTGGTGGCTTCCGGCGTTCGCCGCGATAGCGGTGCTGTGGAACCCGCTATTCCCGTTTCCGTTCTCCGGGCCACTCTGGTCGTTCGCGCAACCGGCTGCCGCGGTGATCTTCCTGGTCGCCGGAGCGATGATCAAGGTGCGTCGCTCGTGACTCGCCGCCGCGTCTTCGCCGCCGTCTTCGCGCTGCTCGCGGTCAGCGTGGTGACTGGCTGTGCGAGCAACGATTCGCTCGCCCAGCAGTATCGGGACGGGAACGAGAAGGGCTACATCGCCGGCGACTTCCAAGTGGTGCAGATCCTGGAGTCCGACCGCGGTGAACCGGTCGCTTTCGAGGGGCTCACCGAGACCGGCGAGAGAGTGACCAGCGACGACTACCGCGGCGGGGTGCTGGTGGTGAACTTCTGGTATGCCGCGTGCGGTCCGTGCATCGTCGAGGCGCCGCTGCTCGAAGAGGTCTGGCAGAGGTACCAGGACCAAGGCGTCGCATTCCTCGGCGTCAACACCTACGACCAGCCCGCCACCGCCCTGTCTTTCGCTCGCGACAACAACGTCACGTACCCGAGCGTGATCGACGTCAACGACGGCAAGGTCAAGCTAGCGTTCGCGCAGGTCACCCCGATCCAGGCCACCCCCACCACGCTGGTGCTCGACCGGGACGGGAGAGTCGCTGCCCGGGTCATCGGCCAGCTGGCCAGCGCCTCCATCCTGGCCACCCTGGTCGCCGACACCCTCGCCGAGGAGAATCCGTGATCAACCCCGGGCCTCTGGTCGTCGACGGTGCTCTGTGGATCGCGATCCCGATCGCGGCCCTCGCAGGCCTGGTCTCGTTCATCTCCCCTTGCGTGCTGCCTCTGGTGCCCGGCTACCTCGGCTACCTCGGCGGCGCCGCCGGCAGCAACCCGGGTGCCGCCGGGACCGGGTCGACGGTAAGGGCGGAGCGCACCCGCCTGCTGCTCGGCGTGGGCCTGTTCATCGCCGGGTTCACGGTGGTCTTCGTCACCGTGACGATCCTGGGCGGCACGTTCGGGCTCCTGCTGCTGCAGTACGCCAACATCCTCACCCGACTCCTGGGGGCGGTTGTGATCGTCCTCGGCCTGGTGTTCATCGGGTTCTTCGGTATCGCCCAACGTAGCCTCCGTCCTCGGATCCAGAGCCGCGCCGGCCTGATCGGCGCCCCGCTTCTCGGGTTTGCGCTCGGAGTGGGGTGGACCCCCTGTATCGGTCCGACGCTCGCGGCGATCCTGTCGATGTCATGGAACCTCGGCGATCCCACCCGAGCCGGCCTGCTTGGTCTTGCCTACTCGCTCGGGCTGGGTCTCCCGTTCCTCCTGCTCGCTATGGGCTGGGGGTGGGCTTCGCGCTCGGTGTCGCTTCTGCGTCGCCACATCCGCGCCCTGAACATCATCGGTGGCGTCCTGCTGGTGTTGCTCGGGGTTCTCATGGTGACCGGGTTGTGGACCATGCTGATGTCCGCTCTGCAGCAGGTGGTGATCAATGTCCCCGTCCCGCTCTGAGACCGGCACGGTTGTCGACCCGCTGCGCCCCGCTGATCACCGCGACTCCGACGCCCCGTCCGAGATCAACGGTCCTGCCCTCGGTGTGGGCGGCTGGGCCCGGTGGGCGTGGAGGCAGCTGACCAGCATGCGCACCGCCCTGGTGCTGCTGCTGTTCCTCGCGATCGCCGCCGTCCCCGGGTCGCTGTTCCCGCAGCGCACCGCCGACCCCAACGGGGTCACCCAGTGGCAGCGCGACAACCCTGACGTGTTCCCCCTTGCCGACGCGGTCGGCCTGTTCGATGTGTACTCGTCCCCCTGGTTCTCCGCGATCTACCTGCTGCTGTTCGCATCCCTCATCGGCTGCGTCATCCCCCGGGCCAAGCACCACTACAAGGCGCTCCGGTCCGTGCCGCCGCGCACTCCCGCACGACTGTCCCGCCTGGTCGACTATCAGGAGACGATGATCGCGACCGACGAAGCCACTGCGGATCCGGCCGGGGATGCGGTACGGCTAGCGCAGCACCAGCTGCGTCGAGCCGGTTACCGAGTCCACCGTTACGACGAGCCGGGGTGGGCTTCGGTCTCGGCCGAGAGGGGGTATCTGCGGGAGACCGGCAATCTGGTCTTCCACATCGCTCTGGTCGGGGTGCTCGTCTCGGTCGCGATCGGCGGCGGGTTCGCCTACACCGGCCAGCGGGTCGTGGTGGAGGGCACGACGTTCGTCAACGCGCTCAGCGACTATTCCTCCTTCAACCCCGGCCGCTTCATCGACGGCACCCGCTTGGCCCCGTACTCGATCACCCTCGACGACTTCCGGGTCTCCTACCAGCTGCCCGGCAGCCCCGGCGCCGGGCAGGCGGGTGACTTCTCCGCCGACGTCACCATCCGCAGCGCCGCCGAGGACGACCGGGCGGAGAGCGTGATCGTGAACAACCCGATCACCGTCGCCGGCGACCGCATCTACCTGCTCGGCAACGGGTACGCCCCGACCCTCACCGTCCGTGATGCCGCTGGCGAGATCGTGTGGAGCGAGTCGCAGCCGTTCCTGCCGCAGGACTCGAACATGACCTCGCTGGGGATCATCAAGATCCCCGACGGGCTGCCCGAGCAGCTCGGGCTTGTCGGTTTCTTCTATCCCACCCAGGGTGTGCT
>NZ_JASBSF010000236.1 GCF_030149085.1 Microbacterium sp.
GCGGGCTCCGGCTGTGCTGCCGCGGCGGGGGCGGCCTTGGCCGGGGCAGACTTCGCAACCGGTGCGGCGGGCGCCTCCACGAGCTTCGGCACGCCGATGCCGAGCTTGGTCATGATCTTCTGCTCGATCTCCTTGGCGATGGCCGGGTTCTCGATCAGGAAGTTGCGCGAGTTCTCCTTGCCCTGCCCGAGCTGGTCGCCGTCATAGGTGTACCAGGCACCCGACTTCTTCACGATGCCGTGCTCGACACCGAAATCGATCAGGCTCCCCTCGCGGGAGATGCCGACCCCGTAGAGGATGTCGAACTCGGCCTGCTTGAACGGCGGTGCCATCTTGTTCTTGACGACCTTGACGCGCGTGCGGTTACCGACGGCATCCGTGCCGTCCTTCAGCGTCTCGATCCGACGGATGTCTAGGCGTACTGACGCATAGAACTTCAGCGCCTTTCCACCGGCGGTGGTCTCGGGCGAGCCGAAGAACACGCCGATCTTCTCGCGCAGCTGGTTGATGAAGATCGCCGTGGTCTTGGTCTGGTTCAGACCGCCGGTGAGCTTGCGCAGCGCCTGGGACATGAGGCGAGCCTGCAGACCGACGTGGGAGTCACCCATCTCGCCCTCGATCTCGGCCTTGGGCACGAGCGCGGCAACCGAGTCGATGACCACAAGATCGATGGCCCCCGAACGGATCAGCATGTCGGCGATCTCCAGCGCCTGCTCTCCTGTGTCGGGCTGCGAGACGAGAAGCTGATCGATGTCGACACCCAGCTTCTGCGCGTAGTCGGGGTCGAGCGCGTGCTCAGCGTCAATGAACGCGGCGATACCACCAGCCTTCTGGACGTTCGCGATCGCGTGGAGCGTAAGAGTCGTCTTTCCCGAGGACTCCGGGCCGTAGATCTCGATGATGCGGCCGCGCGGCAGGCCGCCGACGCCCAGGGCTACGTCCAGGGCGATGGAGCCGGTGGGGATGACCTCGACCGGTGCGCGCTCGTCGCTGCCCAGTCGCATCACCGAGCCCTTTCCGAACTGCCGGTCGATCTGCGCGAGCGCTGAATCGAGCGCCTTCTCGCGGTCTGCGGGTGTGGGCATGGCGTGTGCTCCTTCAGCACTCGGTCCGTCGTCGGTCTATCCGGCTCCGGAGAATCGGCCGCCTGTAGGCTGTCGCGCTGCGACTCGGATGAGTATCAGTGCGACAAGGCGTGTGGTGTCGTTCGACGCTGCTCACGGTACGTGGGGGTTCCGACATTGCTGCCGGTCGGTCCGCGTGTCGTGAGGGAACGCCTTCTCGACTCCACTTGTGCAGGAGACTACGCGGTCATCGAACAGATCTTCGACGACACGCCGCCGTGTCAGCGGCGAGGTTCGAGGCGACCGACGCCATACCGGCGATGCGCGGGCACGTCGGTCTCCGCGCACAGGGCGATCCATACGGCTCTGTTGCAAAAATCGTGAAGCTTGAGCATGCTTGGCGGAGATTGGACGGACGGAACGATGACGGATTTCAAGTGGCGCCATTTCCAGGGTGATGTGATCCTGTGGGCGGTGCGCTGGTATTGTCGCTATCCGATC
>NZ_JASBSF010000239.1 GCF_030149085.1 Microbacterium sp.
CACCCAAGCGCAGCAGAGCGTTCTCTCGCGCATACCGTGGCGATCGGTCGCGATCGTCGTTCCGTTCCTTGCCGTTTTCATCGCCCTCTCGATCGGAAGCCCCGCGTTCCTGTCGTTCCAGAACATCGGCAACGTGCTCGACCGGCAGTCCGGCATCCTGATCATCGCGGCAGCGAGCACCCTGGTGCTGATCGCCGGTGGAATCGACCTCTCGGTCGGTGCCACCTACATGTTCACCGCCGTCGTCTGCGGCACCGTGATGATCAAGGTCGGCGGGACCGAAGGGGCGGCGCTCGGCATTCTCGCGGGGGTTCTCTCGGGCCTTGCCGTCGGAATCATCAACGGCGTCATCAGCACGTACCTGCGGATCAACCCGCTGATCGCGACCCTGGCGATGAGTTTCATCATCTTGGGCGCGACGAAGCTTGTCTCGCAGGCGGGCAAAGAGGGCATCGGGCAGATCCGCGTCGACGTGCCCGAGTTCACCTGGATCGCGAAGACCGAGCCGCTCGGGATGTCGCTGCCGATCTGGATTGCTCTGGTCGTGGTGGTCGCCCTCGGGATCGTGCTGTGGCGCACGACCTTCGGGCGCTACGTCTATGCGGCAGGCGGCAACGCCGAAGCGGCGCGACTTGCCGGCATCCGAGTCAACGTCGTCCGGATCGCGACCTTTGCGCTGACCGGTCTCGGCGCGGGCCTTGCCGGTGTGATCGACCTCGCGCGCACGCCCTCGGTGCCCGAGAACGATGCGATCGCGACGACGCTGACCTTCACGGTGCTGGCCGGCATCGTCGTCGGTGGCACCTCGATCCTCGGCGGTGAGGGCGCGGTATGGCGGACGGTGCTCGGCATCCTCTTCATCGCGATGCTCTACAACGGATTCACGCTGCTGAAGATCGATCCGCTGTTCCAGGGCATCGCACTGGGCGCCATCATCCTACTCGCCGTCGGCTTCGACGCCTGGTCGCGGATCAAGCGCCGTTGATCGGAACTCTCAGCGCTTGGGAGCGAAGAAGAAGTAGATCAACGGGCCGATTCCGCCGAGAAGGATCACGAACGCCCAGATCGGCTTCTTGCCGTTGATCTTGTTCTCGGGACGCAGATAGAGGTCCCAGAAAGCCAGTCCCGCCCAGGCGGCGCGGATGACTCCTCCAACCAGTCCGCCGACGATTCCCGTGCCGGTCTTCCGTGCCACGTGGCTCGGCGTCTTGATGGTCATGTTCCCCGCCTTTCGGGCTCCGCATCCGAATGCTCTGGTGCCATTGTGCAACGCATGGGGGCCCGGCGATAGCGGTACCGCGGCTCGGGACCAGAGGCCCTGGTGCACTGAGACATGCGCTCGTAGGCTCGGGGCTCCGACACGGATGCGGCGCGGCCACGACGGTCATCGCTGGCGGACCCGTGCCGTGGGAGGTCCGCATGAAATACGTGCGCTGGATCTGGGCGTATCCGCTAGTCACGACTACAGCGCTGGTCCTCCTCGCCGTCGGGGTGCTGGCGACATCCGAGCTGCCTGACGCGGCACGGTGGGTCGCGACGGTCTGGGTCGCCGGGGTCATCGTCTGGACTCTTGTGGGCATGGTGCGCGACGTGCTTCGCGGGCACGTCGGGCTCGATGTTCTCGCCGTCACCGCGATGATCGCGACCCTTGCGGTCGGGGAGTATCTGGCGGCACTGGTGATCGTCTTGATGCTCGCCGGCGGCGCGGCGCTCGAAGATATCGCCGGTCGACGTGCCCGGCGGGACCTTCGCGCTCTTCTGGACAGATCACCGCGGACGGCGCACGTCGTGACCGGCGGGTGGTCGGGGGCCGTCGAGAGTGTGAAGGATGTCCCCGTCGATGAGGTCGCCGTTGGCGACATCCTGCTGGTGCGTCCGGCCGAGATCGTGCCGGTGGATGCCGTGCTGCTGAGCGCAGACGCGGAGTTCGACGAATCGTCGCTGACGGGGGAGAGCCTTCCCGTGCAGCGCAGCGAAGGCGACGAGGTGTTCTCGGGGGCCATCAACGGATCTCGGGCCGTGCGAGTACGAGCGACACGACGCAGCGCCGACAGCCAGTACCAGCAGATCGTCGCGCTCGTCCACGCAGCCGAGAGTTCTCGGGCGCCGGTCGTTCGCCTGGCCGACCGATTTGCCGTGCCGTTCACGGCGGTCTCGCTCGTGCTCGCGGGAACGGCCTGGGCGATCTCGGGAGACCCGGTGCGTTTTGCCGAAGTGCTGGTGCTGGCGACCCCCTGCCCGCTGCTGATCGCCGCGCCGGTGGCGTTCTTGGCGGGTCTGTCGCGAGCGGCGAAGGCCGGGGTCATCATCAAGAGCGGCGCGGTCATCGAGCAGCTCGCGCGCGTCAGCTCGGCCGCCTTCGACAAGACGGGAACTCTGACGTGGGGTCGACCCGCTCTGGTCGCCGTGCGGCCCGCGGGCGGGTTCACCGCCGACGAGGTGTTGCAGTTCGCGGCCTCTGCCGAGCAGTACTCCACGCACGTGCTGGCAGAGAGCGTGCGCCGCGCCGCCCTCGACCGCGGGCTCGATCTGCTCCCGGCGACTGACGCCTCGGAAGAGGCCACCAACGGCGTCACCGCATCGGTACAGGGCCGTCCGGTCACCGTCGGCAAGCCCGCCTATGTCGCGGCACTCACCGGCACGGCGGCGCGCGAGACCCTGGATGCCGGACAGGCCGCGGCCTACGTCGCGATCGATGGACGGTTCGCGGGAACGATCATCCTGGCCGATGATCCCCGGCCCGATGCGCCCGGTGTCGTTGCCTGGCTCCGAGAGACCGGTGTGAGCCGGGTTGCGATGTTCACCGGTGACGTCGGCGCTACCGCGCAGTCGGTCGCGACGGCGGTGGGGATTGACGAGGTGCACGCCGAGCTGCTGCCCGGCGACAAGGTCGAGCTTGCCGCCGGTCTGCAGCCTCGGCCGATGATGATGGTCGGGGACGGGGTGAATGACGCGCCTGTGCTCGCGGCATCCGACATCGGCGTCGCGATGGGCGCGCGCGGCGCGACTGCTGCGGGGGATGCGGCGGATGTCGTCATCCTGTTGGATGCTCTTGCCCCGGTCGCCGACGCTGTTGCGATCGCCCGCCACACTCTGCGCGTTGCGCTGACTGCGATCGGCGTGGGGATCGGGCTGAGCATTGCACTCATGATCGTCGCAATGACGGGGGTCATCCCCGCCGTCGCGGGCGCCCTCATCCAGGAACTCGTCGACGTCGCCACGATCCTGTACGCGTTGCGAGCACTCGGTGCGCCACGCGAGGTCGCGCGACCCACCGCGTCCTCGTCGGGATGACAGAGCCCGCCGCCGCCCTGTGGATAACTCCCACGGCGCGCAGCGCGGCCTTGTCAGGATGCACGGGTGACCCTCACCTCGCCCGCCGACCCGACAGTTACGGTCGTCGCACGCGTGCGCGAGTCGCTGCGGGCGGCACAAATCGACCCGCAGCGTGACCCCGATCGGGCGAGTCAGATCGCGAGGTCCGAGGTACGTCGGCACAACGATTTCGCGCTGGCTCGCGGCGAGCGGACCCTCGATGACGAGGCCCATCACGTGCGCGACATCCTGGCTCAGCTCTCGGGATTCGGTCCGCTGCAGGCCTACCTCGACGACCCCGAGGTCGAGGAACTCTGGATCAACGCGCCAGACCGGATCTTCGTCGCGCGTGCCGGGGTCGCGTCCCGGGTCCCGCTCGCGTTGACCGACACGGCGATACGAGATCTCGTCGAACGGATGCTGCACGCGACCGGCCGCCGCGTCGATCTCAGCCAGCCCTTTGTCGACGCCTCACTTCCCGACGGGAGTCGCTTGCACGTCGTCATCCCGGACATCACGCGGCGTCATTGGGTCGTGAACATCCGCAAGTTCCTCCCGCGGTACCGGTCGCTCGATGACCTCGTCGCGGTGGGCAGCGTGACGGCGGCGGATGCTGACCTGCTGGCGATCGCGATGCGGGAGGGGCGCAGCATCCTCGTTTCGGGTGCTACGCACGCCGGCAAGACGACGCTGCTTGCGGCGCTCATTGCCGCGTGTGCGCCGTCGCAGCGCATTGTCACGGTGGAGGAGACGTTCGAACTCGCCGTAGAAGCCGCCGATCTGGTCGCGCTGCAGGGGCGTCAGCCGAGCCTCGAAGGGGGAGGGGAGGTGACGCTGCGCCGCCTCGTGAAAGAGGCGCTGCGGATGCGGCCAGATCGGCTGGTCATCGGCGAGGTGCGAGACGCCGAAGCGCTCGATCTCGTCCTCGCACTCAACACCGGTGTACCGGGCGCCGCGACAATCCACGCCAACTCCGCAGCCGATGCACTCCGCAAGCTCTGCTCACTTCCGCTGCTGGCGGGCCGCAACATCGACAGCGGCTTCGTGGTTCCGGCGGTCGCGGAATCCGTCGATCTTGTCGTCCACTGCCAGCGGGACGCGACCGGCCGGCGACGGGTGACCGAGATCGTCGAGCCCAGGGGAATCGAGGATGGCGTCATCCAGACCCGCCCTGCGGCCCGACGGGAACGGCAGCCACTGATGCGGAGCAGGGACCGATGATTCTGCTCGTGGGAGTGATGCTCGGCACAGGAGTCCTGCTCATCGTGTCGCCATGGCTGTGGCCGGCGGGACGCGGCTCCGCATCACCGGCGGCCCCCTCGGCGCTGACCCGGCTGATCGGTGAGGCAGGCTTCGCGGAGCGGGCGAGCTCTCGCAACGTTCTTGCCTCTTCTGCCCTTGTCGGTGTGATCGCCGCCGCACTCGCGTGGCTCGTGTTTCCCACGCTGCCCCTGTGGCTTCTCGCGGGTCTCGTCGGCGCATACGCTCCCATCGCCTGGTTGCAGTCTCGGGCTCGGCGACGCGCCAAAGAGCGCCGTGGACTCTGGCCCGATGTCTGTGACCTTCTCGTGTCGTCGGTTCGGGCCGGGATGTCGCTCGCTGACGCGGTCGCGAGCCTTGCCGTTTCGGGTCCCGAGCGACTTCGACCCGACTTCGTCAGGTTCGCCCGCGACGTCTCGGCGTCTGGGCACTTGGATGCCGCGCTCGCCGGCCTGAAGACCCGCCTGGCTGATCCGATCGCGGACCGGATCGTGGAGACCTTGCGCATGGCGCGTGAGGTCGGCGGGACGGAGCTCGTGCCCACACTGCGCGCACTCGGGGCGGCGGTTCGCGCCGATGCGACCTTGCGCGCCGAGGTCGAGGCCCGCCAGTCGTGGATACGCGCCGCGGCGGTTCTCGGAGCCGTTGCTCCGTGGGTGATTCTCGGGCTTCTCGCGCTTCGTCCCGAGGCTGCTGCCGCGTACGGCTCGCCCCAGGGAGTCGCGCTGATCCTCGGCGGCGCCGTCGTGACTGTTGTCGCGTTCCGGCTCATGCTTCGTGTGGGAAGGCTCGCTGAGCCGCAGAGGTGGTTCGCGTGAACCCGACGGATGTCGCCCTTGCCGTGGTCTTCGGCGGCGCGCTCGCTGGGGGCCTTCTTCTCGTCTTCTCGGCGTCGCCACGCTGGCGCGCCCGTGGATTGACGGCGCGCCTTGCTCCGTACCTGCGCGATGTCACGGACGGGGACCCCGGCCGCGCGTTCAGCGCCATCACCGTGCCCGTTCTCGGATCGGCTGCGCCGGCGTGGGAGGCCGCCGCCCAGCGGCTGTCGAGCATCCGTTCCTCGTGGCAGCGTTCGCGCGCACTTGTCTGGGCGCTGCTCGGAGCGGGAGTGGGAGCGGCGCTGGCGACAGCTGTTGCGCTGACGCAGGGTCCGCATCCAGGCCTACTGGCGCTGCCCCTGGTCGGTGCGACCGCTGCCGCGGTCGGCGAGCAATCCGTGCGCCGCGCCGGCGAGCGCGCCCGTGCGAGGCGGCTGCACGAAGAGCTCCCCGTCGTTCTCGAATTCCTTGCGCTGTGCTTGTCTGCGGGTGAGGGGCTTCTCGACGCGCTTCGACGCGTCGGCAGCCGGGGGACCGGAGAGCTTGCGGCAGGCATCCGCGAAGTCGTCGTTGAGGTCGGGACCGGATCGGCGTTGACGGATGCCTTGCGTATTACGAGACGATCGGCGAGAAACGGGATGCGCTCGCGTACGACATCGACGGGGTCGTCTACAAGGTCGACGACCTGGA
>NZ_JASBSF010000254.1 GCF_030149085.1 Microbacterium sp.
GGCGCCTTCAGCAAGCCGCTGAACAGGCGATGACCGACAACGTGCAGACCTCGATCGACGGCTACGCCAGCGCCGAGACGGGGCGCCTCGGCGCTGCGACGACGAGTATCGAGACCAAGACCGGCCGGATCCTGGAGATCACGCAGAACACGAACTTCAGCGAGACGATCACCGGCGATCCGAACTATTCATCCCTGGTCTACGCGGGAAATCTCAAGTATGGCGGTTCCACCGGGTTCGAGGGCGGATCGACGTTCAAGGTCTTCACGCTCTTGGAGTGGCTGCAAGAGGGTCACTCGGTGAACGAGGTCCTCAACGGCAATGTCCAGGTCTTCAAGACCTTCCGCAACAGCTGCTTCGGCGACATCACCAACAACACGACGCTGATCAACAACTTCGCCAAGAGCTCCGGCTACGTCGGAACCCCGATGCGGTTCACTGCCGACTCGCTCAACACCGGATTCCTGGCGATGGCCTCGAAGCTCGATCTCTGCGGTATCGAGAAGACTGCCGCGAAGATGGGCGTCGTGCGCGGGGACGGGAGTCCGGTGGAAGTGCGTGTGCCGTTCCAGGTGCTCGGCTCGAACAACATCGCACCGATCGACGTCGCCGCCGCGTACGCGACGATTGCGAACAACGGCGTGTATTGCACCCCGAAGGCGATCGACCGGATCACTGATGCCAACGGCAACGAGGTAGCGCTGCCGGCCGCGTCGTGCACCCAGGTGCTGGAGCCGAACATCGCCGCGACAGCCGCCTACGCACTGCAAGGGGTTATGACCAACGGTTCGGGCCGCGCATCAAACCCGTATGACGGCACGCCGATCCTCGGCAAGACCGGTACGCACGAGGCGAAGCAGACGTGGCTTGTCGGGTCGAGCACGAATGTCACGACCGCCGTCTGGGTCGGCAACTCCGTCGGCGACGCCGACGTCAGCCGCTGGCCGTGGAATCACCTCTATACGCGACACTCCGTGGCAAAGCCCATTCTGCGCGCCGCTGACGCCCTCTATGGCGGAGACGGGTTCCCCGCACCTGACTCGAACCTCACGAAGACCGTCCTGTACGACCTACCGAACGTGGTCGGCCAGAGCGTCGAGGCAGCGACCAAGACGCTCGAGGATGCCGGATTCGAAGTCGTCGTGGGAGACCCCGTCGACTCGACCGAGGGTTCCGGAATCGTCGCACAGCAGGATCCCGGCGCAGGAAAGGTCGCGGGCGGCACCGTCGTCACGCTTCGTCCCAGCAACGGTCAGGGCGTGGCGGTCCCCGGAGTATCGGGCTTGAGCATCAGCGAGGCTCAGTCACGCCTCGCGGGCGCGGGACTCAACAGCACTGCCGGAAGCTGCCCGACCCCAGGCTCTACCGCGAAGGCGACGGGAACGAACCCGGGCGAGGGATCCGTCGTAGGGCGCGGATCGACCGTAAACATCACC
>NZ_JASBSF010000257.1 GCF_030149085.1 Microbacterium sp.
ACTCACACTCGACGGCATCTCGCTGCTGCTGGTCTGGACCGCGATCGCCACCTACCTGCTCGCGTTCATCGCCTACACCATCGACCTCGCCCGCCGCTCCGTCCCCGCTGCCGTGCCCTTGCGAGAACCGGCGCTGATAGGCGCTGCGACGGACCCCGCGGTCACGGATGCCTGGCAGGAACAGCACCCCGGCACCCCCGAGCCTCGAGCATCTCAGCCGCGGCTGCTATGGGCACGGATCGGGACGGCGCTGACGATCCTCGGTTTCCTGTTCCACCTGGCCGGCACCGTCCTGCGGGGGATCGCGGCCGGGCGGGTCCCGTGGGCCAACATGTACGAGTTCGCCCTCACCGGCACCGTCCTGATCGTCGCGGTGTACCTACTGGTGCTGCGCCGCTACGACCTCCGCTTCCTCGGCGCGTTCCTGATCGGCATGGTGGTGCTGCTCTTGGGCGGCGCCACCATCACCTTCTACGTCGAAGTCGTTCCCCTGATGGACCCGCTCAAGAGCGTGTGGCTGGTCATCCACGTCTTCGTCGCATCCCTGGCCACCGCGCTGTTCGCGATCGCCTGCGGCCTCTCCGTCACCCAGCTCCTGCAGGCCCGCCGCGAACGCCGCACGGCAGCCGGAGCGGTGTCCGCGGACGGCGCACCGAGCAGCGGCCCGCGGTTCCTGGCCACGCTGCCGCCCGCGGACGCGCTCGAGTCCCTCGCATACCGGTTCGTGATCGTCGGGTTCGTGTTCTGGACCTTCACGCTGATCGCCGGCGCGATCTGGGCCAAAGACTCCTGGGGGCGCTACTGGGGGTTCGATACCAAAGAGGTCTGGACCTTCGTGATCTGGGTGCTCTACGCCGGCTACATCCACGCCCGGGCGACACGCGGCTGGCGAGGCACCCGCTCCGCGTGGCTGTGCATCATCGGGTTCCTCGCGGTGCTGTTCAACTTCACCATCGTCAACATGTTCTTCAAAGGACTCCACGCGTACTCCGGCCTCAGCTGACCCCACCGCTGTCTGAGTCGAAGCACCTGATGATCACGAGAACTCCGCGCGCCGTCGCCCCCGGCGTGACCATTCTGGGCATGAACCCCCGCGCCCTCCGCGCCGGCGGGCTCGCACTCCTCATCGTCGCCGCACTCCTCACTTTGGTCGCGGGCTTGGCGTTCGGCGGGGGAGCGGCGGGGCTGCCCATCGGCGATGCCGGCCCGATCGTGCGCTGGGGCCTGCCCACCGCGAAACTGATCGTCAACCTCACCGCGGCGGGCATGGTCGGCGCGCTCGTAGTCGCGCTGTTCGCGTTGCGTGCCGGAGAGCGGGAGTTCGATGTCGCGATCGACACCGCCTCGATCGCCGCCGCTCTGTTCACCGTGGCAGCCGCTGCGACGGGGTTCTTCATCTTCCTCGACGTGTTCAACCCCGCCGTGGACGCCGGACCGCAGTTCGGCGCCCAGCTGGGACGGTTCCTCGTCGAGCTCGAGGTCGGTCGTACCTGGCTGATCACCACCGTTGCCGGCGCGGCACTGACCGTGCTCACCTTCGCGGTACGGTCCTGGACGGGAACGCTTCTCGTCGCCGGTCTCGCGATCGCGGCGCTGGTCCCGATGGGAACACAGGGCCACTCCGGCGACGACGCATTCCATCACGAGGCGATGATGGCGCTGATCCTGCACATTATCGGCGCCGCCGTATGGCTGGGCGGTCTTGTTCTGATCGTCATCGTCCGGCCACTGCTGAAACGGGTCCACCTCGCCGATGTCGTCGCGCGCTACTCGAGCATCGCCCTGGCCGCGTTCGTGCTCGTCGCCGTGTCCGGGACGGTGCGCGCCGCGATCGGCCTGCAGGACTGGTCGGCGCTGCTCACCCCCTACGGGGCGATCCTGGGCGTCAAAGTCGTCGCGCTCATCGCGATGGGTCTGTTCGGCGTCCGGTACCGGACGCGGCTGATCGGGAGGATGCGCGACTCGGACGCCGCAACGCGTCCCTTCTGGACCTTCGTTGCCTTCGAGCTGGCCGTGATGGGGGTGGCCAGCGGCGCGGCCGCAGCGCTGGCACGCACACCGCCCCCGAACCCGGCGCCGCTTCCGACGACTCCGTCGCCGGCGGAACGTCTCACCGGCGCACCGCTGCCGCCCGAGCTGACGATCGATCGCTGGCTCACCGCGTGGAACGTCGACCTGCTGTGGGCGACGATCGCCGGGTTCGCAGTGTTCTTCTACCTGGCGGGCGTGTGGCGGCTGCGGCGCCGCGGCGACTCCTGGCCGCTGTACCGCACCATCATGTGGGTCGCGGGAATGCTGCTGCTGGTGTGGGTCACCGGCGGCGTGGTCAACGTCTACCAGGACTACCTGTTCAGCATGCACATGGTCGGGCACATGCTGCTGACGATGGCGATCCCCGTGCTGTTGGTCGCCGGCGCCCCAGTGACCCTCGCAGCGCGGGCAATCCGCAAACGCGACGACGGCACCCGCGGCGGCCGAGAATGGATCCTGTGGGCCGTGCACTCGCCCGTCGCCAGAGTGCTCACGAACCCATTCGTCGCGGCCGGCCTGTTCATCGGCTCGTTGTGGATCTTCTACTACACCGACCTGTTTCGCTGGTCGCTGTACGACCACCTCGGCCACCAGTGGATGGTCGCGCACTTCCTCATCACCGGGTATCTCTTCGCGACATCTCTGATCGGCGTCGACCCGGTGCCGTACCGCCTGCCCTACCCCGGCCGGCTGCTACTGCTGATCGGGGTGATGGCGATGCACGCGTTCTTCGGTATCGCGATCATGATGCAGTCCGGGCTGATGGTCGCGGAGTGGTTCGGGGCGATGGGGCGCACGTGGGGGGCGACGCCGCTGGAGGACCAGTACACCGGCGGCGGCATCGCCTGGTCGATCGGTGAGATACCCACCCTCATCCTCGCGATCACGGTCGCGATCCAATGGAGCCGCAGCGATGACCGCGAGACGAAACGCCGCGACCGGCACGCCGATCGGGCAGGGGATGCCGAGCTCGACGAGTACAACGCGCGCCTCCTCGAGCTCGCCGCCCAAGACGCCCGCAGCCGCAGATGAGATCGCCGAGAGTCCACAGAGAAGCGCATCCGGTGACCACGAAGCAGCAGCTCGACGACCGTTATGGCCGCGGTCCCCGTCCCGCTCGCCGCCGGGCGTTCTGGGTCATCGTCGGAACCATCGCTGTAGCGTCCGTTGCCGGGCTGTCGTGGCTGACCATCTCTAATTCTCTCGATGACGTCGGATACGACGAGACAGGTTTCGAGCTCGTCGACGCTCGCATCGTGATGGTGTCATTTCAAGCGACCCCGCCCGCTGGAATGGGCTTCGTCTGCGCGCTGCAAGCGCTCGATGAAGACTTCGGCATCGTTGGTTGGCGTGTCATCGAGTACCCCTCATCCGAGACGATCACCCGGACATTCGTCGAAACGATCCCCACTGTCGCGCAGGCCACCACTGGCACCGTTCACTCCTGCTGGGCGACCTAGGTGTGATGTCCAGGGACGTTGTTTCGGCGACACGGCCGTGAAGAGCTGAGAGGTGAGGGCCTCCGGTTGTGAAGTGGAGCTGTTGAGTTCAACCGCTTCAGGAACCAGGAGGCCCTCGTGTCCCACGCTAACGCTGCCCTGACCCCACGCGCCCGGCTTCGACTGGCGCGCCTGATCGTCGAGGATCACTGGCCGCCGCAGGCCGCGGCGAAGATGTTCATGGTCTCGCCCGTGACCGCCCGGAAGTGGGCGGCCAGGCTGCGCCTGGAGGGACCTGCTGGGATGGCTGATCGTTCGAGTCGCCCGCGATCGATGCCGACGAAGACCCCGCTGCCGCAGGTCAAGAAGATCGTGAAAGCGAGGTGGCGGCGGCGTCTCGGCCCGGTTCAGATCGCTGGCGAACTCGGTCTGCCCGCCTCGACCGTCCACGCGGTCCTGGTGCGCTGCCGCATCAACCGGCTCAGCCATATCGACAGGGTCAATGGGGAGCAAATCCGCCGCTACGAGCACGATCATCCCGGATCGCTGATCCACGTCGACGTCACGAAGTTCGGCAACATCCCCGACGGCGGCGGCTGGCGGTTCGTCGGCCGCGTCCAAGGCGAACGCAACCGAGAGGCCACCGCCACCCGCACCAAGAGCAGGAACCATCGTTACGAGCCGAGGCTCGGCACTGCGTTCGTGCACACCGTCATCGACGACCACTCCCGCGTCGCTTACGCCGAGATCTGCTCCGACGAGAAAGCGGACACCGCGATCGGTGTTCTCCGCCGAGCGGTGTCCTGGTTTGCCGACCGCGGTGTCACTGTCGAGCGCGTCCTCTCGGACAACGGCTCGGCCTACAAGTCTCACGCCTGGCGCGATGCCTGCATCGATCTTGGGATCACGGCGAAGAAGACCCGGCCTTACCGTCCACAAACGAATGGGAAGATCGAGCGCTTCCACCGCACCCTCGCCGACGGCTGGGCATACGCGAAGCTCTATCCCTCAGAGACTGAGCGCCGCAAAGCACTCCCGGGCTGGCTGCACTTCTACAATCATCACAGGCACCACTCCGCGATCGGAGCCCCGCCCATCAGCAGAATCGAAAACAACCTGCCTGGACATCACA